>NZ_QUIO01000031.1:0-53464 GCF_003480145.1 Ruminococcus sp. AM42-11
ATGACCTCATATGAGATTTCTGTTCGTCAGACCAGAGATTTGCCCGTGAGTTAGTATATTCCTCACATCCAGCTTCCTTCAGATTCCATCTCACGATGGACACCCTTGCTTTCGGCTATATCCTTCCCACTACCGGGCGGATTCGGGACTTTAACCCGTTAGAAACGTGCGCCGCTAGGCGCACATATGAAAAGAAGCTCGTATCAGCTATTGACCGATACGAGCTTCTCCGTTTATTCTCTGTTTCCGGTAATAAAGTAGTCGCAATACTCTCCGCCATTCGCCAGCGTCTGTTTTCTGTGCAGCACGCCGTGCTGAAGCGTGATCATCACTTCATCAAGTTCGCAGAACAACGGCATGAGTTCGGAAACACTGAGTTTCTCCGTGTAAATGCAAATCGGGCAGCGGGTAATGCGGTAGTAACAGGCACCCTCATACGGCTGCCCGACAAAATCCACCTTGAAGGAGGTCGGGTATTTCGCTTCCTTTTCGGGCGTGTACCATTTGGCGTATTTGACAACGCTCTTTTTGTTCTCCGCCTTGCCCTTGTCGGTATTCAAGTCGGTCTTTGCAAAATACCACTTGATATGATAGAGTGAGCGGCGCATCATTTCCTGCACGACCGTTGGCGGAATTTTCTTTTCGCTTGCCACATAGGGCGCAACGAAGGCAAGGGCGAACAACTCGTTGTATGCCATAGGGTTATCGTCACCGATGTCGTCTGCTTTCTCGACAAGCTCACGATAGACCTTTTTGCTCTTTTTCATAATGTCGGCGGCATATTCCCTGCCGTACTTCTCTGCCAGAACCTTTTTCATCGGGCTTTTGAACATCCAGAAATAAAAGCCGTTGTATTTCATATCACTTTTCCTCCCGTGATTTATTTACAGGCTTAAGAAACGTAGCCTAGCCGCCGAAGTGATAGACCATCGTCGCGTCCATATATAGCCCGGCAGTCTTGCGGTCGGTACATTCCGCCATGCTCCGGCGGTAGCTGTCAAACTGTGCGGAGATCAGCTTTCCATGATGCCGCGCCGATTACTTTCTTCCCACCAGCAATGTTGAGCCGCAAAGCATCAGGCGTCCGGCTTCCTTCGGCGTCATAAAGCTGCCGTCGGTCGTGTCGATCAGCTCTACGCGCTCATAGCCCATATCCCTGAGCTTTTGGACAAACTCCTGCATATCGCCGTATCTGCGAGGCGACATCAGGTCATGGATGGCAAACGTTCCGCCCTTTTTCAGCACGCGCAGCGTTTCCAGCAGAAGCGCCTGCTTGTCCTTCCCCGTGATATTGTGATAGACATAGTTGCTGGTCACTGCGTCGAAGCTCTCGTCGGGGAAATCCAGCTTCACGGCGTTTCCACGCCGGAACGAAGCGTTTTTCACGCCCTCCGCAGCGGCGTTTTTTTCGCACAGCGGCAGGCTGAAGGAGGCATATTCCTTGCCCCAGCGGTCAATGCCGACCATTTTCCCCTGGGGATTGCGCTTTGCGCAGGCAATGGTCAGCGCACCGCTGGGTGTACTTTGCACAAACGACAAAGGCAATGCCGAACACCACTCCCAGCACGACGCGCAGCTTTCTTCTCACACCGATGCCGAATACGCCGAAAACGAGCAGCAGCGCAAGGGACAGCACCGTTCCCGCGATGAGCGAAACCAGCATTCCCTTGGGGATCCAGTTTTTGTAATCAGGTTTCATGTTCAAGACTCCTTTTTTATTGAGTGTGACTTCTCTCATAAACCGCAGCCGCAATGCACCAGATCATGATAGCACTGTTCGTGCTGCTCTGGCTCATCACGGACATCCATGTAGACACCGGCATCTGCATTGCCTGCGCAATATCCGGTACTGCAGCCAGCAGAAGGTTCCATGTGACCGGATGGAAAGCAAGCATCCACTTTGGATAGCGCGTTTTTCCGGCAAGCAGCATCACAAAATGGATACCAAAAACCAATAGCATCGGAACATACATGGGGAGGATCGCGGGGAGCATATCGTCCTGATAGGCCGTAACCGCCGCAAGCGCGGCCTCCGCTCTGATACGCGGCCCCAGATAGGTGGTAAACCATGCCATGGTGGCCACCCATGTATGGATGGTCAGAGCGATCGCAACGGTGAATATCCCGCACAGAAACTGGATGGTTCTGGTCTTTCTATATTTTTCGTCGATGTCCGCATTCAGTGCTTTTACCACAAAGTAATAGAGAAAGCCCCCAATCGCTCCCAGTCCAACGGTAAGCACGGGCCTCCACAGCCCATAAGAGCCAGACAGATAACAGGCTCTGTTGAAAAGGCCGGTGTCGGTTTTCTGAAGCGGAACGCACCCCAGCAGCCAGTCCCCGGCAGCCATCAATCCACATCCGATCGCGCCAAGAATGCACCAGTGGATGAACTGTTTTGTTTCTTTCGTCTTCATTTTCTTCATTCCTGCGTCCCTATTTTATGATCTTCATGCAAAAGTCGCAGCGGTCATCGCCGCGCCCCAACGTCATGCTTCTCTCCCAGATCAGCTTCGGATGCAGCCCGACGTAGCTGATGTCGTCACTGTCGCAAAAGCAGCGGCACAGCTCCGGGTAGCCGTATTCTGCGCAGGTGTCGTGATAGGGACATTTCACCATATCCACACGCCATATACCGTTGCCGACCTGCAACTCCTTTGGGTCAAAGCCCGCCGCCGGGCCGAAGACGCTCCGCGTGGATTTGACGAAAACGCTGGGAACAAGGCGGTAAAGCCCCGGTATGAGCAGCAGGGTGGCAAGCTGTTTGTGACTCGTTCTCGCCAGCCGCTCCACATAGCCATGAACGATTTGCAGCGCCTCCTCTTTCGGCATGACCCGCTGCAAGGTTTCGTAGGCCGCAATGCCCGGTAAGATCTGCCGCTTGAGGTGGTATTGCTTCTCCTTGCTTGCATCTGCATTTTCAGCCAGCAGCGCATTCAACCGTGTATCAAAAAAGGCCTTCAGCTCCTTGGCGTGCGAGGAAAAGCGCTGTGCCGCAGTCTCCCGAAAATCACGGGAGAGATAGGTTTCCTTCATCGTCCGGCCTCCGTCTCAGGCTTCACGAAGCCCTTCTTTTTATACCCGCAGTCGCAGTATGGGCCGCCGGAGGCGAGAGTGTACTGCCGCACGAAGTCGGTCACGCCGCCCGCTTCGCTCATGGTGTAGTCCAGGCGGCACAGCGCCGGAGTGAGGTCATATAGCCCCAGCTTTTTCATCAGCACACAGATGCCGCATTTGGTGAAGCGTCCCTCGTATCCGCTGCCGTCGGGGTATTCGTAAAACTCCATATTCCATGAATACGGGTTGCGGTCGGCGGCTTTCAAGGCTGCGGTCGCCTTCATGCCGGAAATGTCCTTTTCGGCAAATTTGCTCTTTCCGCTCTTGCGGCAGAACCATTTCATCGGCTTTGTCATCATGGATTTTGCGTAATACTCCGTCAGCCACTCCACATCCGGACGCTCCGGCATGGAGAGAACGAACGCGCCGATCATTGCGCAGTTGACGATGTTCATCTTGAAGCGATCCGCTTTTTCAAACTCCGGCAGGTCTGCGATGATTGCTTTGTATTTCGGCTTTGCATTTTTCGTGATCGCTTTTGCCGTATCGGTATCGTAGCCGAGCACCTCTGTCAGCTGCTTTTGGAATGAGCCTGCAAACAGCGCCCACATTCCCATGGGCATACCTATGTATTTCATTGCACTGTCTCCTTACATTCTCCGCATTTTGCCTTCTCCCGCAGCAAAACCAGCCCCAATACCAAAACCAGCAGGTGTCCGGCGGATTCCGTGCCGTGATCGATCTGATCCAGCGGCCACGGCAGAAGCGTGAAGAGATTTCCCACAATCCCCGTAAAAACGATGGGGTTGCAGAAGGATGCCAATATCCGCTGTGCTGTGTTTTTCAGCGGGAGCATCCTTTTCCAGATCATAACGAGCATCACGACGGAAAGAAGTACATCACACAGGATATATGCTGCCAGCAGCGGCGCGGCGTTGCAGTAAAAAACCTTATTGGCGATCTCTGCTGCCGCCTGCATATCGCCGTATTTCTCAAAGGTAAACTTGAAGAACAGCGCCATGTTCGTAAACATAGCATGGACATAGCCCCAGCAGACCGTGCCGGTGAGATAGGCGATCTGAAACAGCTTGACCCACTTCTGCTGCTTTGGTTGGGTGAGGTGCCGCTTCAGGAGCTTCCACATCTGGTGAAAACCGATGTAATAGAGTGCCGTTCCGAGAACACCGCAGATAATGCTGACCACCATGCGCCATGTGGCCATATCGAGATAGGCGACTTTGACCATCAGTCCGATGGATTCCGTGCTTTGGGTTTTCCCGGTCGCCGCAAACAAAAAGTCGCCGATCACATAGAGCAAGCACCCGATCATTCCCGCAATAAGCGCTCGTTTTTCTTTACTCGATTTCATTTCCTGCCTCCAAATCCGATCTTCACGATCTGCATTTTCATCATGCCGTTGCCGACCTTTGCGAGAAAACGGAAAAAGCCGCTGACGGATGGGTCGCGGAGATCGTTGTAGCCCAGCATATAGCCCCGACTCGTGACCTGCAAACGGCTGTCCCACAGGGAAAGCTCGCTTTTTGCGTTCGAAACCGCAAAATACGCGCCCACATCCTGGATCTTCGCGCTCTTGAGCCATGTCTTGGCAATCATCTTTACCGCCGTCCGGTTCGCTGCGTCAAATACCAGCACGCCGCCGGGAAAAGCGTCTGCCATTTTTTGAACCAAAGCCTTGACCTGTTCGGTCAAAAAGTAGTAAAACACGCCGGAGGCAAAGAACAACGCGCCGCCGGAGGCATCAATTTCCTTAAACCACTCGGTATTGTTCAAATCACAAGAAATGCTTTCCTCCCGCTTTCCGGCGGGCAGCAGTTCATTGCGCAGGGCGATCACATCGGGAAAGTCCAGATTATAAATCTTGCAACTGCCGTTGTCGCAGCTTCTCCCTGTGCTGTCCAGTCCGCAGCCCAGATTGACCACCGCCGCATTGGGGTGAGATTTCAGATAATCCCGCACCTCAAAAGCAAGGTCATTCTGCCGCATGGCCACCTCCAGTGAACCGAAACGCTGCATCAGGCTGCGGGATTTTTTCTCCGCCTCTGAAAAGTCGTAGTCGATCTCGTCAATCAGGCGAACCGCTGTTTCGTCCCGGTAAAGATTCGGGTATAGTTCTGAGCAGACCTTCCGCGCATACAGCGGAATGATCAACGTCTCCTGTACGGTGTTTTTCTCGATTTTATATTTCATATAGGTATCTCCTTCAGTGAATAAATACCGACATAATCGCCGCCAGTGCTGCCGAAATGACCGCCATACCAACTGTGCCGAACAGCCACTTTTTGCCCTTATCCTTGGCTGTAATGTAGGGTTTCAGGTCTTCCGTTCCCGGAACTTCCCATGCGTTCGTATGTCCTACCCAATAGCCGTCAACCCAAAATCGGTCTATGAGATTCATAACGGACAGTATGACCAGCAGCTGCCAAAAGCCCTGAACGAAGCCCTTTGCGCCGTTGAGCGCATAGACACACACCAGCACATAGGCGATGTAACCGGGAACGCAGACAGCTTTGAAAATCAAAGCATTTCGCTTAATTTTCGCGTGTGTTGTAAGTCCCAGCGTTACGCACCGCTCCTGCACCTCCGGGCTGTAAAGATGCACCATGCCCACCGCGCCCTTGCGGATACCCACGGCACAGATGATAATCAGCAGAACCCCCAGCCCCAGACCTTCCAAAACCGTTTGTAAAAGCATTACTTGTTCCTCCTGTATCCTTTTTCGTCCCGGTATTCGGGATGCTCCTTTAAATATGGATCCTTGTTGCCGCAGATGGTATAATCGCATCGGCAGCCGTCCACGCAAGTAGTCGTCCGCACCAGTCTTGCATGGAGCAGCTCCATAGACGCAAAGTCCACATTACACAGGGCGGGCATAATATCCGTAAGACCGTGCTTGATAGCAAACTCCGCTGCCGGGCACGCCGTAAATTCATAATAAATAGGCTTGTCGGTTTCATAAGGCGCAACCGCCATCTCGTAATCGTGCCATTTGTCGCAGCCGCTTTTCGCACGAACAAACGCCTTGTACATCAGCTTCCTCCAGAACGGCTTGTTGCAGTCCACAAATTTCAGCTTGCAGAAAGTCGGAAGAATCAGATTTTCCTCCATCTCTTCGATTTCACGGAACGAAGTAACTGCTTTGCAGACCACATAATAGCTCATGATGGCGATGCAGTCGTAGGTGCCTCCTACGCCGTTGTGGAAGTTCTTTTTGCCGCCCAAGTCGGTGCGCCAGTCGGAGAGAAAGACCACGTACTGCCGCTGTACCTGTTCCCATATCGCCTCCCGCTCTGCTTCCGGGTAGTGCAGGGCGATCTTCGCCCGTATCTCTTTCTTGCAAGGCTTTGAATACAGCACATGGCTTTTGCGGTCGAATAGAAGCTCGTTGTCCTTCATCTGATTGCCTCCCTCCTTGTTCTTTCTTGCGTGCATGAGACCATCTCAGATTTAACCCGCTTTTCGGCAGACAAACCATGCCATGCTTTTCAGGTTTCCCATGTCCACATCCGTATACATTCCATCCAGCCGTGCTTTCAGACTGGAAACCGTCTCATAGGGCGGTGTGAAAAACCCTGCCTTTTCATAAGCATGCCGGACAAACCAATCCGTCCGCTTGTGCTCGCTCTTCACATAGAAGCAGCCACAGAATGTCCCGCCGGGTCTCAAAACCCGGAAAACCTCCCGATAGGCGGCTTCCTTGTCCGGAAAAGCATGAAAGCCGTTCAGCGACAAAACGATGTCGAAAGTATCGTCTTCATAGGGAAGCGCCCCCACATCTCCCTGCCGGAAGGTTACATTTTTCAGGTGCAGGCAGTCAGCCTTTTCCCGTGCCTGCCTCATCATATCGGGCGAATAATCGAGACAGGTAATGTCCGCCTCCGGCATAGTCCGATAAACCGGCATGGTCAGAATCCCTGTTCCCACCGGCACTTCCAACAGCTTGCCGGAGAAATGCTCCGGAATACCGGACATTGCCTTTTCCAGATAGGCATCGTTTTCCGCCTTGTTCATTGCCCACACCAAGCGGCATACCGCTTTCCCGCTCAGGGTAGAGCAGGTGATCATGCCATCATAAAAATTATTGCCGCCCGTCATTCGGTATGCACTGCGAATGGCTTCTTTTCGTTCCATGGTTCTTCCTCCGTGTTTCAATCATCACACGACCGTTTCCGATTTCATTTTTTCAAAATGTCCACGATTTTCGCAAAGTCCTCTTTTGCCTCCTTGAAGATCGGCAGCATACAGTAGCAATGCACCATCTTCGGGCGGGCGGACACCGTATAGGGGACATTTGCCCGTTTGCAGGCTTCCTCAAAGTCCGGCAAAGCACCGTAGAGCACCTCGTCGGCAGAATAGAAGAAGTGAATATCGCCTACGCCGGTAAAATCTCCCCGGGAGCCGGAGAGCATATAGTCCGGCACATTCTCGCAGCCATGCCGCATGATTTTTTCCACTGTCACCATAAAGGCATAGTCGATGGAAACGTCCCGTTTATTGAGCGCCTGCATCCGCGCCTTTTCCGCATCGTTCCACGGCACTTCACCGGGGGATACAACGACGATGTGTCTCGGCTGCGGCAGCGGCTCGGGCTGCGCGTTGTTGTGTGCCGCGATCCCCAAAGCCAGCGCACCGCCAGAGGAAAGACCACAGGTGCTGACATTTCCGCCGCCGTACAGTGTAATTATTTTCCGGTAACATTCGTACACCATCGCGTATGTTTCAGTAATGCAGTGCTCCATGCAGAGCGGGTAAAACGGAAACCACACATCACAGCCTGTTTCGCGGCAGAGCTTACGCATCACAGGCAGGTCGCCTTTGTCCGGGCCGATCACCATGCCGCCTCCGAAGAAATAGAGAATCGCGCGCTCGGACGGCTTCGGATGCTCTCGCACGATCAGGCAGGGGAAGCCGTTTACCGCGATCGTTTCATAATATGCCTTGCGGTCGGTGGGCGTAAAAACGCCACGATGCCGGTTCTGCTTTTCAATTTCCTTTCGCAGTGCATACTCCGGCAAGGCGAACGCCTTTTTCGCGCCGGAGAGCTCGTATACGCTGCGTAAGATAGATGCAAAGATACTCATGATTTAGCCCTCTCATTTCCGCGCTGTAATGCAGAGCCAGCTTTTCTTTTTGTATATCTGCACATCGTGAAAGCCCGCCTGCTCCAGATACGCCTTTAACTCAACGTCCTTATAGATGGTCATGCCGCCGATGATCTCCGTCCACTTCTTGTCCTTGTCCGTGTCGCCATTGCTCTCGTTGCAGATGAGTAATGTCCCGCCGGGCTTCAGCACCCGGTAAACCTCCCGGAAGCACCGGGGCAGATCGGGCCAGAAATAGACGGTTTCAAAGGCTGTGACCGCATCGAACCAGTCCTTTGCGAAAATGATACGCTCCACGCTGCCCTGCCACACCACGCAGCGCCCCTCCTGAATTGCGGCTCGGTTGAGGCTTCGAGCCTTCTCCACACTGACGGGAGAATAGTCAATGCCCTTGACAATACCCTGTGGGCATTTTTTCAGCAGCCTTTTCATGTTCGCCCCGCCGCCGCAGCCGCAGTCCAGCACCTTGGCGTCCGGCGCAACATTCAGAAATTGAAGTCCCCACTGGGCCACAGGACTGTGACCCAGGTTCATCATGGCAACCATGATTTTCCCGCCAAGCCCCACAGGCTTTCTGGTGTTCTCAAAAAATGACATCTTATCACACCTCCGATTTCACACATTCCGCATAGGTCAGCGGGAAGGACGCCTTTAGAACAGCGCTTTTCCGCACCGCCCAGCCGTTTTGCCGTAGGAAACGCAGGTATTCCTCGCTCGTCCACTTGCTGTGGAGAGGGAAGCCTGCCATCCTCATAAAAAATGCCCTGACCATGCCGGAAAAAGAGTTTCCGGCATGGGTGAAGGTCGGCGCAATCAACACGCCGTCATCCTTCAGAACCCGCTTGATTTCTTGCAGGGCTTTCTCCGGCTGCGGCACGATGTGCAGTGCGTTTGACACGATCACCACATCAAAAGATTCATCCGCATAGGGCAGGCGGAACATATCCTGCACGGAAAAGTGCAGCTTCGCCGAGTGATTGTCCCGCTTGGCTTCCGCAATCATTTCCGCAGAAGCGTCCGTCGCCTCGATGTGTGCCGCTGCGTTTACGATATGTTTTGCGATTAGCCCCGTGCCGGTCGCCAGATCCAACACCGTTTTTGCTTTCACCACCGGCCGGATGTGCGCATACATCTCCTCATACGCTGCCCGATCCTTTCGCATAAAGCGGTCGTACCGACCGGCATTTTTGTCCCAGAAGTTCTTGTGTTCCTGCATCGCTATCATTCCTTTCGATGTTAGATTCGCCTAACCGATACGCACAGTCGCATAGTTAGAGAGTGCTAACCACCGTATTTCGGAAAAGCCGCATCTCTGCGGCCTTCCGCTTATTTAAATAACTCCCTGCAAGCGCCGTACACCAGCGTTTCCAGCACCTGCGGGTACAGTTCTCCAATCTGCTCCTTGTGGGAAACAGTCAAGATCAGTCCCCGTACCGTGGCGGCAGCCAAAGAGATGCCGCGATTCGGCGCAAGGTCATATTTCTCCAAAAGTAGACGAATGTGCGTCTCGTCATCGTGGTAATGGACATTTTTGATGTCCTCCGGCAGTCTCTGCAAAAGCAGCTTCGCATCGTTTTCAATGAAAACCATGTCGCCGGTATCGGACAGCCGCCGGCAGACGGCAAGAACCGCCTTTGCCGCACGCTCCGACGGCGGCAAGCCGTTTGCTTCGCTCAGTGCATGGTCAGCCACTCCGTAAAGATCGGAGTGAACGTTCTCCAAAACCGCGAAGAAAAGCATTTCCTTGGATTCGTAGAATTTATAGAACGAGCCCTTTGAAATGCCGACCGCCTTCGTCAGCTGCTCTACGGAGGTTTTCTTCATCCCCAGCGTGACAGCACAATGTCTCGTTTCCTTCAGCAACGCCTTGCGGAGCTGCTCAGTTTCGTAATCGGTAAAAGCCAAGGTCGCACCCTCCCTGAAATATGACCATTTCGGTCCTTCTGGTCATATTATACCGCGCTTCTTTCTGGTTTGCAAGAGGTGCGGAGAAAAAAAGCTAATCAAAAGGGGTGCAGTGTTGTAGAAAGAGACGCTGGAATTCTGGTAACCGGTAATCGCTGTTGCCGCGGTAAAAGAAACTATATCGTAAAAGGGCATCAGAGCGAAGCATTCAAATGCTGCGTTCTGATACTCATTTTGTTTCATATTGCACGGATGGATTGATTACAAGAAAAAAGCAGGAATTAACACAACATGGACGACATATGATATCTGCAATAATCTTCCTGTGGAACGATCTGCACAACGTTCGACGACATGGCCCATGTATAGAGACGGCGACTCGTATGAGCCACCGCCTTTATACATGATTACCGCTCAGGGTCATTCCTTTTTCGTTTACTGAGAGAATTTCGATACTGCTCTTGATTTCTGTGCATAATCATATTGAAATATTTTAGTGCCTCTGTGATTGCCTTTTCCTTCTCCATTCCTCTGCCTTTTGGCTTTTCAATGTAGTTTCCTTATAAATTAATTGAAGATGTATGGAAATGATTCTTTCACTACACATTGTATTTTTTCATATACATCTTCCGAAATTATAGCTGAATTTTCTGAAGTGCCAGTGTCCGATTGAAGTGTTTCTATTGCCTTTTCAAGGCAGTCGCTGTAGGGAAGTGCAAATTCAGGGTATTTCAGGAAAACTTCCAAGGCAGTAGGCTCCAACTCATCCCCTATTTTCAGTCGTTCCAACTGAATGCCGTTAAAAATGTCCTGCGTCATGGGACATAATCCATAAACGGCTTTCCATTGGGTATCTGTAAGATATTTCAGCTCTGCAGATACCTGGTTAAATTTCTGTTGTTGTTCCGATGTTAAATTTTTTAATACTTCTTCCATAATCAAATCCCTCCCAATACTTCTATACGTGTAAGTAATTACAGTAGATATTCTACAACTTATAATTCGATTATAGATTAGATATCCTATTATTACAATCTCATAATAATATTGTAGTTGAGGGTAATGGTATATGGAAGATCTGAATTATGGCTGCATCCGGATCAAGCTGGATGAAATGATTGAAAAACAGGGAATCAGTAAGAATAAATTGGCACACAGAGCAGAGATGCAAAGGACACAGCTGAACCAGTTTTGTAAAGGAACTGTGACAAGATTGGATACAGCTGTTTTGGCGCGGCTGTGTTATGCGCTGGATTGCAAGATTGAAGATCTGCTGGAGTATGTTCCACCGGAAAATAAGTGATACTGTATTTTGTTGCAAATGGTGATAGAGCATATTCTGTTTCGTATATTAGAAGCTGAAACAGTGATTTATTGGTATAAAAACTGGACTCTAAAGAAAATATGAGAGCTATCGGGAATATCGCGATAGCTCTCATATTGGATTCATAGATTTTAAACAATTACACTCTTAACCTTTTACACTTCCAGCCGTCAAGCCCTCAATGAAAAAACTTTGGCAAGAAACAAAAACGATAAGTATTGGAATTAAACTTAATACGGAAAGTGCAAAAACATATCCCCATTGGGTGAACTGATGCTGGCCCAAAAATCCAGAAATTGCAATCGGTAATGTTCTTTTCAAATCATCATTATTCGGAATATAGACCTTTCCATTTTCATAGCTTAAGAATCCATAAACCACCATTGCAGAAAAAATTTCTTCTTTTGTCTTCAAACTTCGGGCGGTCGCTGCATATTCCCTAATTTTCATGGGAATTGCCTCTCCTGCTGCCATTAAGGCAAGATCATCTCGCACTTCTCCAACGTTGTTTGCTATATAATAGTAAATTTCATCGTAGGGGCCAGAACTTGTCCAATAATTTCCCAGGTTATTATTAGACAGCGCCATTACCACAGATCTGGGATTATACAAACGTTCCCCAGACTGCGTATGATATCCGTTATACCACATTCTGATTCCATCCCGGCTTATGTTCAGATTGCCTTCATTATTCTTCTGATAGCGCTGGTATAATTCATCCACCTCATGTTCTGTGAAGCCAAAAAATTCAGAGAAACGCTCTTCCGATACCATTGTATATTCTGCAAACATATTCAGTTCGGAACCACTGGAATACTTCGCTATGGGTAAAATCCCGGTCATATACGCAAATTTCACATATGGTCTGTCTTTCAATAAGGAGCGGAGAAATGTGAGATACATTTTTTTATCCGCCTCTGTGGCAAAATCCTGATGGAACAGATAGTCCCATTCGTCCAGAATAAAAATAAATCGCGCTCCCTCATGTTCTGCATAAATGTCTGATAAAACATCTACTGCGTATTCGGCCTCGTCCAAATCAATCTCAGGGTATGCACGCTTTAAATCTCTGATCAGCTTCTTCTCAATACGTTTTATATATTGTACATAGGACGTACAATCTCCTGCAATATCATTAAAAGAAATGGAAATAACTGCGTACTTATTTCTGTATTTTTCGTATCCGCTTATTTTTGAAATATTTCGTCCTTCAAAAAGTTCCTGAGAATCACAGGATCTGGAAAAAAAGGCCGCAATCATATTCGCCATAACCGTTTTTCCAAAACGTCTTGGACGGGTAACACATACATAATTGCTGCCTTCCTCTACCAAGGGGAACAGTTCTTTTAATAATAATGTTTTATCTACGAAATATGGCTTCTCTGTCTCACTTTTGTACAAAGCATACCCTGTTTTGCTATCCAAATAAACGCCCAAACCTATTCCCTCCTGTTTTTTCTTTCAGTATACACAAAACAAAGGAAAATCACAACTGGGATTCCTCCATGAAAACCACCATTTTGTTGTTATTGAAATTTTTTCTTAATAGTGTGGTCTCCATCCACTTGAAGTTCCATATAGGGAGTGCTATAATTTCTTTCAGTGAATATTTTATATTTTTGTTCATTGAATAAAAAATATAACAATGACTGGAGGGACTATATGCCAGCTAATTTTACGGAAGAACAGCGTGAGCAAATACGGGAAAAGCTGCTTGGGATCGGGTATGACATGATTCGGGAGATTGGGCTGAAAAGGATGAAGGTGTCTATGATCGCGGAGCGGGCAGATATCGCCACCGGGACTTTTTATCATTTCTTTGACTCAAAAGAAAGCTTTGTGAAAGCACTGACCCAGGAGCAGGACCGGGAAATGGAGCAGAAACTAGCAGGTATGCTGCTGCCGTCTGGAAAGATTTCCTTAGATCAGGCCATCCACCTTTTTCGGGATTCTTTTCGGAAGGAGAACAATATCCTGATGGAGCTTACCTTGGATGACTGGGTATGGCTGAAGACGCATACGACAAAGGACGGGCTTTTTTCTGCAGTCCATGATGAACAGGAGGCCATGCGCTATCTGTCTTATGTAGACGGGATTCGGCCGGATCTGGATATCCGGATCATCATCAATTTCTTTAAGACCATCTACAGTATGGCGCAAAACCGGGACACCTTTATTGAAGACGTATTTGAAACTAATATTGACATGATATTCGACTGCATCTATCGATATGCGGCAGCCTAGAGCATGCACCTCAGAGGCTTTCTGCAAGATGCCCGTCATACTTTGTGGGAGATTTTACTCAAATGATGTTGCCGTAGCGAGCTACGGCAACCGAATTCGTGCGAAATATACCTTAAAGTGGGGCGTACAAATTATGGGAAGTCATTTTGGCGCAAGCTCTGAAGAATATTCTAAAAAGGAAGGAGAATCCACATGATAACAAAAATAATCCTCGAAGCAATTGTTTACACCCTGCTGTATTCTGCATTTATGCTGCTCCTGTTCAAGTTTCAGGGCGCCAAAAGGCAGCTTTACAACTATCCCCCTGCCATCAGGGAATGTGCCATCAAAAGAGGCATTACCACCCAGGAAGAACTGGATTCCAACGCCAAGAAGAATAAACTCCCTGGTCTGCTGGTCATGCTTCTTCTCTCCATTGTCATCACCTGCGCATTCAACAAACAGTTTACCTTTTTTGCAGGCTTCTGGCAGTCCTACATCTTCTTCAACGTTTTTTCCCTGTTTGATGCACTGGTGATCGACACCATCTGGTTCTGCCATTCCAAATGGTGGATCATCCCTGGTACAGAGGACATGACAGAAGCTTACCACGACTACGCATTCCACTGGAAATGGTTTTTCCTTGGGCTGGTGACAGCGCTTCCGCTGAGCGCCATTACCGGAGAAATTGTGGCACTGATCGGGCTTATTTAATCATACAAACACAAACTTTTAGCTCATTACCACCAATAACAAAAAGATGAGAAAATACAGCTTCCAACCATCTGTACTTTCTCATTTTTTCTTTTTCAACTCCCTGTTTCATTCCTTGCACAATTCCCTGGTCTACAAGAGCTCTACTTAGATTACACATGTCTCTCACCTCACTCTCGAATTCTTCTGTCATGGCAATAAAATCTTCATTTTGAAAGATTGGTTGAAAGATTGGTAAGTTCTTTGGAAAATGGGCAAGCCCGAAACAGACCTGCCCATAATAATATTTCCCTATTTATTTCATTGCACACAAATTCTCATCAATCCATTTCTGGACATCTTTTTCGCTGAGATTTACGGCTTTTGCGATTTGGTTAACTGGGATTCCCATTTCAGCCAGTGAAAGGATGGTTTCTTTTTTGGCTTTTAGCTCGCCACGTTTCTCTCCGCTTTCCATTCCCTCACTATAGATTTTCTCCATTTCATGGCACATAAGTTCAACCCCTAGTATAATAATGGTGTAGTCAATCAAGACTACTTGATTAATAAGTTTCTATAAATCAGATAACAGAAGAAGGGATTCTTCCTTCATCAGATGTTATCCAAATAATTATCATGTCTGACGGTTCCTGATAGACACCCGATAAAACATAAGGTATTATCTCTTAGGATAGGACAAAGAATGTTCAACTCCTTGGGAAGTCACTTCTGTGACTGATACCTACAAGAAAGTCAATTAGTCCATTCGACAGGGTTTTATGTTTTAGCTGGTTGGGAGCCTGAAGACCATACCCGAATAACACGCTAGGTTGTGTATCTGTCAGATTGGAAATGGATTCCTATCAGAAAGGAGCTATCGCTCATGTCAAACAAAGTTATTTTTAATCTTGATGAATTATTCATCTCTGTTGGTATTGATGTCGGTGCTGACTTCTCATGGATGTCTATCGCACTTCCAAACCAACAATTCGTAGGAAAACCTTACAAAATCCTGCATAACAGTATTGATTCCCTTACAACCGCTGTTTCTAAAATAAAAGAAGCAGAAGAGTTGTATTCTTTGGAAAGTCGCATTTTCCTCGAATCCACGGGAATTTATCATTACCCACTCTTCTGCTATCTTCGTGATAAGAGTTTTAACTGCTCCGTTATTAATCCTATCATCACTAAGAATAGCACAAACATCAACATCCGAAAAGTGCATAATGATCGTTTTGATTCAAAAAAAGCTGCTTTGGTTGGCTTGAAACCGGATTTAAAGGTTTCACTTATGCCATCAGATCTTGCTCTAAACTGCCGTAACCTATGCCGTGAATACTACGGTTTAATGGATAATCGCAGTGCCTATGTGAATAAGCTTCAGGGTGAATTACGCATGGCGTTTCCACAGTATCTTGGCATCTTTTCCAAGATTACTATCAACACTTCTCTTACATTGTTGGAAACTTATACCTCTCCATCAGCTTTTCTTGAAGCAGACAAGCAAGAGATTATTGATATCATCAAATCAACAGCTCGCTTTGGGCTTACATATGCTCAGAATAAGTATAATGCCATCATTCAGGCGGCAACTGATGCAAATCAGTTTGGCTACATCATAGAAAGCAACATCAAGCGTATTCGCCTTTATATCAGCTTCATACGTAAATATGATGAAGAAATCAACAACATTCTTGAATCGCTCCATGAGCTTGTTGATGCTAATGAAGATGCCGACTTTGTCAAGCAGATTCATTTGATTGAAACATTTAAAGGTGCTGGTTTCTTGTCTGCTGTATCCATCATGGGTGAGATTGGTGACTTTTCAGCATTTTCAAAACCAAAACAGCTTTTCGCTTATTTTGGTCTTGATCATGCTGTGAAACAATCCGGCAAATTTGAAGGCACCAAGGTTCAAATGTCTAAGCGTGGTTCTTCTATTGCCAGGCGTGTGATTCACACATTAGCCTTGCAAGTATCAGTATCTCCCGTAATGGAAAAGCTAAAAATCCAGTTCTTCGTGAATACTATCTCCAGAAATGTGATTCAAAACCAAAGCTCGTAGCAATGGGAGCCGTTTCACATAAAGTATGCAACATGATATTTGCAATACTAAGAGACAACAAACCTTTTGAAATCATCACTCCACAAGAGCACATCAAACAATACAATGCTGCTAAATGCGACATAGCCGCATAAAATACTGTAAATCCAACGAATCAATATCTTGCAAAAGAACGATATATTCACCAAGGGGGCAGCCTACCCTTTTTAGAAAAATTTTTTCATTTTCTATTGACATTTATTAGCTGGACTTTCTGTGTCTCCTTCAATTCATATACTCGCTTTGCTAGAATCGGACTGTGCATCTCATCTGCCTTTTTACAGTGTAGATCATGCATCAGTCTTCCCAGTTCTGTATCATCCTGCTTCCTGGAATTTACATATATGATATGTGCTTCATCTTAAAAAGCCTCTTCCAGTTCTTTGATCTGCCGGTCAATGTGGTAAATGGGAAGTCCATATCCAAGAATATCGTCCCTGGTATTAAAAATTACATAGCTTTCCGGCAGTTCCTCAAAATCCTGTCCGGGATTTAAGGTATTCATATCCATCAGTCCACTATGGTACCGGGCCCTTTTAGGGGAAGCCCCTTCATTATCCTGCTGGATTTCCACATCAAATTGTTTGCCTGTGGAATCCCTGGCAACGCAGTCCATTACTGCGGAGCGTCCCTGCAAATTTTTATAATCTATTTGGATTATCTGATCAATCACGTGTAAATCTTGTTTCTCCATAATGACCTGCAAAACATATTCCAGACATTCTCTTTTTTTGAACACGTTTCGCATAAATATATCACTCATGAGTGTAAAATTCTTAATAATGCCTTTGTATTTTTCGTAGCATGACTCTAAATCACTGTTCAATAGGGTGTTTTCATCAGCCATTTACAGCAATCACTTCCTGGCATTTTCGATTGATGAATGTGAAAGAACTTTTATCTGATTCTATCTTAACATTAATGGAATTCCTTTACAAGATACTTTTTATGATGAGTGAACAGGTGCAATAGAAAATACCAGCAATAGCCGTCTGGAAAGCGAACTGTAACCATAAGAAGTATTATTAGATAACTGATAGATTGCATAAAAACTTGTTTTTTACAAAAATATCAATTTTTGTCACATAAAAGAGGCATGATACGAAGTCTGAAACGGAAAAGTGATTGCAAAAGGTGGTCAAAAATGGCCTTTTGTCAAAGGCTTATTTTGTGTTATTAAATCCCTTTAAGCTTAAATAACACAAAATAATACAAAATGATACAGATAAAAAGGTAGGAAATAACATCAAATAGAACTAAGTGATTTTAAAAGGTAGTAGGTAAAAAAATCGTGTCCTAGACATCCGGAAAACAAAACGCCACACGGACATCTATCCCGTCTAAATTTTTCATTACAGAGTTGACTTCCCCGCCGATATAACGGGCTGCTTTGTCAACACTGAGCAATACTTCGTCACTAAGTGCTAATTTTCCCATTCTTTTCCTTTCACAATTTATCACTATTTACCAAATACAGAACTTTTTCTGTTTAGATTTGGATAGTGCCTTTTTTTCTGAATAAGTGGGAAAAATAATGCTCATTTTTGAACCTATTTTTACCCCGAAAACGGCATTTGGTCACTGCGGTACCGGCTGTGGTATATGCCGTTAATTATCCTATTATAATACAGGTCATTTCAGAAATTCAAGAGAAATCGTGTGCTTTTGTGGAAACCCAAACAATTACATATTATACAATATGTTGTAAATATCATATTTTAATTTCACAATATATAGGATTTCAAAGTTTTCGTTTTACAATATGTGTTGTATGGTGTTGACTGTTATGTTTAATTCTTCATGCTTACCAGGGCAGATAAGTGCCTGCATCATTATCATAATAATACCATCCATTTCCTTTTCCAACTGGTTCACCAGCTCCTTCCGCCTGTTGGTAAGGGATATAAGACCCGGTCTCCACAGTTTTGCAGTAACATATGTTCGCTTATTGCTTGAAAGCCTTTTGTTTCCTTGCTTTCAGGCTTTTTTATTTTTAAAATTAGTCATGTTTTACTAGCGTTTTATATCGTTTTGCGTTATAATAAATATTATACGAAACGGAATGCTTGCCATGTACCTCAAAAAAACACCTAACCTGAATGGTCGAATTCGTCTTTCCATTGTTGACACCTATTACGATAAAGCTAAGAAATGCTCCCGTCAGAAAACAATAGAATCTATTGGCTGGCTGGATGAATTGGAAAAAAAGTATAATGACCCTATTGCCCACTTTCAAAAAAGAGTAGAGCAGCTAAAAGCTGAAAAAGCAGCCAGACAGGCTCCCATCCACTTTACTTTTTATGATTCTGACCGGCTTTGCATAGGTGACGATCTGAGAAAAAAACTTCGGCTATGCCGCCCTGAGCCAGATCTATCATGAGCTTGACCTCCATACTTTCCTAACGAACCGGCAGCGCCACTCAAAAGAACAGTATGATGCCAATACCATCATGAAGATGCTGGTCTATTCCAGACTTCTTTTCCCTGCTTCAAAGAAATCTTCCTATGATGACCGGGAACATTTCTTTGAGAAAACAGACTACTCTTTAGACGATGTTTACCGCTGTCTGTCTTTCCTTGACAAACATAAGGAAAACTTGCAGATCTGGCTAAATGACCATATCAAAGAGAATTATGGCAGGGATACCAGCCTCATCTATTATGATGTTACAAACTACTATTTTGAGACAGATGAGCAAACCGATTTTCTCCGTAAAGGAGTTTCAAAAGAACATCGTCCAAATCCAATTGTGCAGATGGGACTTTTCATGGATAATCAGGGAATTCCTATTACTTATGAGCTTTTTCCCGGAAATACCAATGACTGTCTGACCTACAGACCTAACTTTGGACGCATCAAAAAACAGTTTGATCTTGGCAGAGTCATTTCCGTTGCTGACAAAGGAATGACAACAGGTGATAACATCTGGTACACGATCAACACGCCCACTCATGACGGATATGTTTTCAGTATGTCCATCCGGGGCGCAGAAAAAAGCATCAAGGACTATGTTCTGGAACAGGAAGGTTATGAATGGCTTGGTACAGAATACAAGCGGAAATCCCGCAAGTCTCCAAGAACGATCCAGGTATCCTCTGTTTCCGGCAAAAAGATAAAAAAGCAGGTAAATGAGAAACAGGTTGTCTTCTGGAGTGAAAAATATGCCAAACGAGCAAAAGCAGAGCGTGAAGCTGCACTGGCAAAAGCCAGAGACCTGGCAAAAAATCCAGGGAATTATACAAGAGCCATATCTTATGGTGCTGCAAAATACGTCAAAAAAGTTGACTATGATAAAGAAACCGGAAAAATCCTTACCGCCTCTTCTGTTCTGGACATTGATGAAGAAAAAATCCGAGGGGAGGAAGCACTGGATGGTTACTATATGCTCTTAACCAGCGAAATGGAGACATCTGACGACGAGATTATCGATATGTACCGAGGTTTATGGAAAATTGAAGAATCTTTTAAAGTAACCAAAAGTGAACTGGAAGCCAGACCCGTGTATGTCTGGCCAAAAGAACATATCGAAGCACATTTCCTTACCTGTTTTGTAGCTTTGACAATCGCAAGAATACTGGAAAATAAACTGGAGAGAAAATACAGCATCGGAACCATTTTGGAATCTCTGTCAAAAGCCGAATGTAGTTTAATCCAGCAAAACTACTATCTATTTGATTATTACGATGAAGTTCTAAAAGATATCGGAAGAGTTACAGATATTGATTTTGGGAAACGTATCCGTACTCTGGGAGAAATAAAAAAAGTTTTAGCAAAGACCAAAAAGTAGAAAAAACGCCATGAAAATCTGACAAAGCCGAAAAACCGCCAAGCCCTGTATTTACTGGGTTTGACGGGTGTTTTATATCCATTTAGCTGCAAAAGTCAGGATATATGCCTGGTTGTCAAGGGGAAATATCTGTAGTTAGTCCCTACTATACCAAAAACAAGACTGTTCAAAGTTATTCAACAAAATGAATCCTTGTTTCATCAAAACGATTCTGCTGTTCTCGTATTTCTGCCGGATACCCCAGTGCAAACAGAGAAAATACTTCCAGATTTTTCGGAAGATTCAGTATTTCATGAACCAGGTTCATTCTGTCCTGCATCGGTGCAATCCCAATCCACACACCGCCAAGTCCCAGTGCATCCGTTTCCAGCCAGATATTTTCCTGGGCAATAGCCATATCAATCTGAGCCATATCCTGTACAACCAGACCTTTCGTGCGATACACCGGTACAATGACAACCGGGGCTTCTGCTGCACATCCGGAATATGGGGTTGCCTTTGACAATTCCTGTATTTTCTCTTTGTCTGTCACTACATAAAATTCCCATGGCTGCTGATTACATGCACTCAGTGCCTGCATTCCCGCCTTCAATATCTGTATGATTTTTTCTTTCTCTACTGCCTTATCCTCATATTTTCTGATACGCACCCTGTGAAAAACATTCTCCATATTATTTTGCTCCTTCTGTATACATTTTTGAACTTCTAGTTGTATCATACGATATATTTTTTATAAAAACAATCCAGAAATTTGTGCAGTTAATAGACGCTTTATGTTTCCGCGCAATTTTGCGTTGATACTTTCCTTCCAATAACGTATAATTCGGAGACAGCTGGAAAAGCAACCGGCTATTATATTATAAAAACATACGATTGGAGGGCATTGATATATGGAAGAAAACCAAACTCTAAACAGACCATAATAGAACTGCATTGTATAAAGATTTCCTTCGTAAAACGAAACTTCTTTATACAACGCAGCCTTTCCTTTAACTTTGAATCGTATGTAATTTTTCAAACAGGCTCCAACACTTTTATTTAACCGGAACCAGGAATTCCTTCAACAAAGCATAATCCTCTGCATCATAGCATACGATCTCATAGGATTCTATGTCCGGGTTGCTGAATACTCTGGTAAGCCCAATATACTATGTCAGCTTGGAGGCAAGATTTAACACGTCTTTCACGTCTGTAATCAGTTCCACTCTTCCATGGCATTTCTCAAGTGCTCTGAAAAAGCCGTCAATGTTCTGTATTGATTTTACACGCATGGTTTTCACTCTTTTGAATTTCTTTTTTTCTTCGACATTAGAGCATGTTTACAAAGTACTTCACTGCTTCTTTTCATGCATCTTGTCAATGATATTATTTTAACACTATTTAAAATATTTTTTGCAATTCTATTTTTGTCATCATAGTTTCTATTTGGGAAACTATAATGATCTCACCCCTTCACAGCACCAACCGTAATTCCTTTTACCAGGAATTTCTGGAAAAACGGATATGCAATCAGAATTGGCAAAACTCCCAGAAATGCAATTGCCATACGCACTGATGTAGAAGGAATCTGTGCCATTACGCTGACACCAGACGCGGAAGTCTGTTTGATCATATCAATATTTCTCATAATCTTTGTTAACAATACCTGAATGCTGTAAAGGCTGTCGTCTGACAGATAATACAGACCATTCATCCAGTCATTCCAATATCCGAGACCAACCAGAAGTGCAACAGTTGCAATAATTGGTTTCGCCATAGGAAGTACACATTTCACAAGAATTGTCCCTTCACGCGCCCCATCGATTTTTGCAGCTTCGATAATTTCCATAGGGATACTGGATGTAAAATATGTTCTCATCATAATTACATTGTAAGCATTCAGTAAAAGATTGGGAATCAGCAATGCCCATATTGTGTTCTGAATATGGAAATTTCTTGTCCACATAATATAGGAGGGAATCAGACCACCATTAAACAGCATTGTGAAAAAGAGATAAAAAGCAAATATATTTCTGCCCGGAAGATCTTTTCTGGATAACGGATATGACATCAAAATTGTCATGATCAGATTAAGAACCGTTCCCACAACCGTAACACCAATAGAAACGCTGTATGCTTTTAACAGTGCACCAGTGCTGGAAAATAAATATTTGTATGCAGAAAGATCAAACTCTTTCGGCCAAAAAGTATAACCATATACTGACAGTGCCGATTCAGAACTGAATGACGCGGAAATCATCAAAAGAAACGGAGCCACACAGCATATTGTCAGCAATGCAAGAATTAAATTGGCAAAAAACTGGAATATTTTTTCGTTTTTATACATAGGTGCCTCCTTTTAAAACAACGCGCTTTCCGGATCGACTTTCTTTACGATCAGATTCGCTGTAATAACAAGTATAAATCCGACTACAGATTGATATACTCCTGCTGCTGCAGACATTCCAATGTTATTTGTCTGCATCAAACCACGATATACATAAGTATCAATTGTATTTGTCACATCAAGAAGTGTTCCGGAATTCATCGGAATCTGGTAAAACAGACCAAAGTCAGAATACATGATTCTTCCCACACTCATCAGTGTCAGAATTACAATCGTCGGTTTAATCGCAGGCAAAGTGATATGTAGGATCTGCTGCCATCTTCCTGCCCCGTCAACTCTTGCTGCTTCATAGTAAGTCTTATCAATTGCAATAATCATTGCATAGTACATAATACTGTTGTACCCGATATTTTTCCATAAATTAACGATTACCAGTATCACAGGCCAGTATTTCGGCTCATTGTACCAGGAAATTTTGTTCATTCCCAATTTTGCAAGAATCTGTGTATTAATATAGCCGTTTCCTTCACTGAGGAATGCAAATACCAGATAACTGACAATTACCATCGAAACCAGATACGGAATCAGAATACAGGTCTGATATATTTTTTTCGAAATCTTTGATCTTATTTCGCAAAGAAGGATTGCTACCGCAATTGCACACACAGTTCCTAAGACAATAAAAATAAGATTATAGCCAATTGTATTTCTCATAATGATCCATGCGTCTTTGCTGGCAAAAAGAAATTTGAAGTTTTTCAGTCCGATAAATGGGCTTCCATAAATTCCTTTCTGGAAATTATACTGACGAAATGCCAGTGACACGCCAGGCAGCGGCACATAATTATTAATAAAAATATATATGCAAGCCGGAAGCATCATCAGATACAAAGGCCAATAGCGTCTGATTTTTCTCATTTTACTTTTCATGAACAAACCTCCTCGTTTTTCTATTCAAACACATGCACTGCTAAGTGCATTTAAAAAGGACAGGACGAAACCGGCCTGTCCTTTTTATTCCCTTTACTTATTTCTGTTTTGCCAGATATTCATCCAGCTGTCTCTGTGCCTCTTCATGAATGGTTCTAAGACCAGCAGCTTCCAGTTCTTCAATGAATTCCGGAATTGCTTCTTCAGGATCTAATGCGCCCCACTGTAAAGGAGTTTCATACTTCTGCTTTACGTTATTACATGCAGTAATTTCGTTCATAATTGTAGAAGTATCCAGAACAAAACCAAGAGAAGTTGCACGTGCTGCACTATCATTGAACTCTTCAAGTTCCTGACGGACAGCTGGATCTTTTCCTTCGAATACTGGAAGAATATTTAAGTTCGGCCATGCCCACTCATATGTAGTATAAGTGTCTTTCACACCATCCGGAATCTTTACAACAGATCCTTCTTCTACCCATTCATAATTAACGCCTTCAATACCATATGCAGCCATTGTAGCTACTTCCTTATCGGAATAAAGCAGGTTCCACAATTCCATTGCTTTTTCCGGATATTCACAGCCTGCAGGAATACACCAGATACCTTTATTACGCTCTGTATCTTTAAGAGGCTCTACAAACTGGGCTGAAACAAATTCATGTCCATTGTCTTTTGAGAAATCTGCTTCTTTACCAGGAATCAGGTTTTCATAATCAGCAAATCCAACTGTGCTCATCGGACTGTTATCTGTGGAAGTAGCAGCATCTGGCATCAGAAGTCCTTCCTGGTTCCACTGGTACATATAATTACAGAAATCCTTCCATTCCTGTGTCTCATACTGGCTTGTGATAGTGGTATCACTTGGATCAAATCCATTTTCAAGTACAACTAGTCCATTATAAATATCATCAATGTGGAAGGTTTTCTGCATTCCGCCACCAACCCATGATGGAACAAGCGGATATAAATCCGGATAATTCTCTTTTACTTTTACAAGTACATCATGAAAATCGTCCATTCCTTTGATATCATCTGCATTGATTCCCAACTCATCCAGAATATCTTTTCTCATCATGACACCTGAAGCTCTTGCTTTGTCTCCATTGCTTGGAAGGAAATACATCTGGTCATCGAAATACAATGCTTTGGTATCTTCTTCTTTTACCATGGCAGCTGCGTCTGGTGCATATTCTGTATACAGATCATCCAGCGGAAGAAGCATTCCAGAGGATACCAGTCCGCTACGGTCAAGATTATGTGCACACACCAGGTCAAGTTTTTCGCCACTTGTCATTGCAAGATTCAGTTTTTCCGTATCAATTGTCTGATAGATTTCTACTTCTGCTCCAATTTTCTCTCTGGTGATTTCGCTAAGAGCCTCAGATACTTTTTCGCACTCTTCTGTTGAGCCTTCGCCAAACACCCAGATTTTAAGTTTTACAACATCATCATCTGCTTTTACTGCTACTGCCGGTGTAAATGCAGAGCATGTCATTAGTGCTGCAAGAACTGCTGCCATCATCTTTTTTCTTTTCATTTTTTCCTCTCTTCTGCACAGAAATAGATTTTATGTTCGCAGGCTTCCATGCATTGTCTGTGCTCATATGCTTTTGCCTCTTTCTGTTCTTTATTTTATCGCCCTGCCATATTTAAATCTATCAAAGAAGCATCCAGTATTGTTCTGTTTACGTTTACTTATTTTTATTGATTATTTTTTGTTCTTTTTCCGCACATTTTTGTTCTTTTTCCGTTCTACGCGTTCCGTTCCGAGGATGGTGTCGTACCCATAACCTTTTTATAAACTTTACTGAAATGAGAAAAATTGTCATAACCAACTTTAGCTGCGATCAGACTGACAGGCAAAGATGTGGTAATCAACAGATTTTTTGCAGCCTTCATTTTGGTTAATGTAATATACTCCTTCAAAGGCATTCCTTTTTCTTTGTGAAACAGTCTCGAAATATAGTCCGGGCTTAGATAGACAGCTTTTGCAATCTGTGCACACTGTAAAGGAGAGTCCAGATTTTCACGGATATATTTTTCGATTATAGCCAGGCTGTTATCGGATGTTTCAGTTTCTGAACATGCCGAAACAAAAAAAGAAGTAATTTTTTTCAAATAAGCGGCAGCTGATTCCAGTGTAACAGCACTGCTGATTCCAGCCACATCTTCAAAAGCCGGTAAGGAATGTGCCGGAAGTTCCAGTTTCCGCGCGGCACTGTAAGCGCAGTGATAATAATTTTTGCAAAATTCAACCAGAGTATCGTGATTCAGTTTATTATTTATGTTTAAGGATTGAAGATACAACAATGCTTCCTGCTCTGCTTTGCCCGCCTGATTGCCAGAAAGATACATTTCGAATTGCGACAATAACTCCGGTTCACAGTATGTAATAGTTTGTGGAACACTTGCCGAATCAGAAAAAAAGATACCAGAACTTTGACAGATATTATTTTTCCTTTCTTCCTGCAAAGCGGCAGCTGTCCTGGACAACTCGCTTACCTGGAAAGAGGGACGTGTATAAAACGCGCAGGAACAGGAAAATTGCCTGGTAATTCTGGAATAGATCATATTTAACCGAGCATAATACACGTCTGCATCCATTAACTTATTTTCCAGGCTGTAAATAAGTATTCCAATAGACGTTTTATCTGGAAAATAAGACAATATCTGATGTTGAAACGGAGAGAAAAAATCTCTGAATATTTCTTCTGTACTTTGGCGCCATTCTTCAAAAGCTACTGGAAAGGAATGCCATTGTTGTATCTGAACCCACAAGAGATAAACGTCTGAACCAGCTGAAACCGGAATCTTCATTTCCTGAAGAAAGTGAAGCACCTGGTCAAGATCCGTTTCCTTTCCCATAAACCAGTCATTTAAAAGACCTTTCAACAAAGCATTTTTCTGGGGTAAAGCTGCTTTTCCAAAATTCAGCCAGGTCTGCTGCTGTTCTTTTTCCTGAATTCTTTTTATGCTCCGTTTAATAGCAGATTCAATGTCTTCATATCTTGCCGGCTGAAGAATATAATCAAAGCTTTCTAATTGAATTGCTTCCTGCGCATAGAAAAAATCAGCATGGGAAGTCAGAAAAATACATTCAAACTGGTAATGATTCTCCCTGCACCAGCGAAGAAGGGATAATCCACTTTCCTTTGGCATCTCAATATCTGTTAACAGAATATCAATAGGGTGGGAAAGAATAATTTCCCTGGCTTCGGATGCATTTAACGCCGTATAAACATTATGTACCAAAAGAGCACTCCAATTCAGACCTGATTTTAATGAAGAGAGTACACTTGGCTGATCATCTACTAATAAAATATTCATGATTCTATCTTCCTTTCCCGAAAAGGTATCAGAAGTTCCACACATCCCTGGTTTTCTATGTTATAAAATGCCAGAGTGCTTTGATTTTCGTAAATCATCTTCATGCGATAATATATGTTATAAATTCCTACATTGTAGTCTTTATACAAAAAATCATGTTCTTCCAGATGGTTCAGTGTATTCAGAGCCTCTAAAGGAAAACCTCCGCAATTGTCTGAAATTGTAATATTCAGATAATCCTGCTGCTCTATAGATACATGAGCAGTCTTCAATTGTATCTTAATATGAGATCGATCCTGACAATGCTTGATACTATTTTCTACAAAAGTAAGAATTGACAGAGGAGGAACCAAAACATCTGTTGTATCTGCCGAGATATCAATTCCAAGCTCCGGCCAACAAGAAAAATATAGCTGTTGCAATTTAATATAGCTGGATACAGAGTGAATTTCTTCTTCCAGACTGACCAGTTCAATGTTATTTCGAAAGATATAACGGAAATATTCTGAAAGAGCCAGAATGCTTTCCTGGATCTCGCCGTATTGTTTCTTTTCTGCCATGCCATACAGGCTTTTCAGACAGTTGAGATAAAAATGAGGACGGATCTGCAACTGAAGATACTGCAGCTGTGCCTGCTTTAAATCCAGTTTCTTTTCATATGCTTCCAGTTTTAAATCATTGATTTTAGTCAACATTTCATTAAAGGTCTGACCAAAGCGCTGCAGTTCCAGCAGATCATAATTGTCATTTACACGCAGCGATAAGTTTCCGTTTCCAACTTTTTGCATAGTTTCCATAAGCGTATTAATTGGATAAATCAATTTTCTGTACAGATACATTCCGATCAGGGATATTGAAAAAAGCAATGCGATCATACAAGAAATCAATACTTTCTGGAATAAATTCATATGTGACCAGATTCCCTTGTATGGAAAAATGCAGCAAAGCTGTAGATTATATTCTCCCACTGGTGAACTGATAAACTGATATGTTTTTTTATCAAGGGTTATTTTTCTGACAGGATTATCTTCATATGGAAATAGCAGTTTCCTGGTGACAAATTCTGAGGTATAAGATGTTCCTTCCAAAGATGCATAAAAAAGATGCATATCCGAATCAGACATACCCGCGAACAATGAGAAATTATCCAGAGACGGATCCACCATAACAGCACAAATAGTAGTGTCATACCCGATCATCCGGATCAGTACCACCCGGTCTGAAAGCATAAATGGAATCCAGCGATTGCGTTCTTCTGACAGATGAATCGGCTGCATAAAGTAATCCTTGAGCAGTTTCTGGTCTTCATAGGAATAATGTTGCTGGAAGGAAGGATAATAACAATTATCACTTTTTTCTTTGCTGTACAGAAAAAATCCTCCAAGGCAGGAATCCTGCGTCAGAATCGGACGCAGGATCTGTAAGATTGTATAGGCATTCTGGTACTTTTCCAGTTGCGTGTTACTATAATGGAACGAATGAAAAGGAGAGCCGGGTACAACAAGATTATTAAGCTGAGTTTCCGATCGTTTCAAAACTTCTTCCATATGAGTTGTAACCTGCGACAGCTGGATTTCCGTATCTGACTGATCCGCATGAATCTGCCTGCTGATAGTATAGCAGGTCAGCACAAGAAGCAGGATAAGAGCCGGGATAGATACAGAAAGAAAAGAAATATTGAGAATCTGTTTAATTGTCTTCGGATTTTGTTTCATAATAATCTCCTCCTTTCCGGTTCCCACTTTTTCTTTCGTGAGGATTCCAAATTATGGGGTTACCTTGCTGGTCATATCCAGAAGATGGCTGACTGCATTCTCAAGCTCTCTGCGAGTCACACGCTTTTCCTGTACCCCCTTTAATATCTGGGCAATTACAGGAGGGCCTCCTGGCATGACAATATCGTTTCCAGCAGCAACAGCATCTGCTCCGTCTGTTACAATATCCATATCCCCCCAGTCGGTTACCACAGCTCCCTCAAATCCCCATTCTTCACGAAGAATATGGGTGCACAGATCTTTATTTGCTCCTGCAAAAATACCATTTATCTTATTAAAAGATGTCATAATACACGCAACCTTAGCATCACGAACCAGCATCTCAAAGGGCTTTAAATAAATTTCCCGGGCTGTGCGCTCTGTCAGGATCGAATCTACTGCATCATAATTTTTTCTGCTGCTTCCCCTGCGGAATGTTTCCTGCTCATTTACTGCAAAATGCTTCGGACATACCAGCACCGGATGATTCTCCTGTACACCCTTGGTTATCTCACAGGCACATATTCCAGTTAAATAAGGATCTTCTGAAAAATATTCAAAATTTCTTCCGCAAAGAGGATTCCTGTGTAAGTTTACAGCTGGTGCAAGCCATATATCCACTTGCTTTCTCTCGCATTCTTCCCCTATAGCATTTCCAAATTCATACCAGAGTTTTTTGTCAAATGCGCAGGCGATCAGCATTTCCGTTGGCCATGCTGTCTCTCCGATTCCAGCTGGTCCGTCTTTATAAAAAACAGACTTGATACCCTTTTCCTCAATCGCAGGAGAAACATATCCGGCATATCCAACCGGATGGCTGTTCGTGGTCAGAGGTGTCCCGTTTTCATCTAAAATTGTAGAAGGTTTACTCAGATCTCCTGCTGCTGCAAAAGGAATTCCAGGTCCGTATCCCACACAAAGGGCAGCCAGTTCTTCTATGGAAAATCCAGAAAAATTTCTTGTTTGCACTTTACAGTTATGTACTTCTGCTGCTTTTTTCTGTTGATTTCCTTTTTTAACTGTATCTACTCTCTCTGTTCTCTCTATTACGTCCGCTATTTTCGTCGTTCCATCAGGTTTTTTATCCTTTGTTAAAAATTTAAGCTTTCCACAGTTACAGGATGCTAACATCAGGCAATTCTCACATTGCTCCAGAACATAATCCTGTTCTGTTTGCATAAATTTTCCACAGACCGTATTTCTGGAAGAGTTTCCCACACGCAGTGCATACTCCCCTTTTTCCAGCACCCATGCGGCTCGCTCTTCTTCATATACCGCCAGTTCTTTCCATGGAATTGTAATGCTAAGCACTTCCTCTTCACCAGGAGCCAGCTGAGAGGTTTTTTCAAAACCTCCCAGAGCCTGCATCGGATGCTCACATCCTTCCTGATCCATTTTTGACCAATAGACCTGGGCTACTTCTTTTCCCGGCACAGCTCCTGTATTTTTCACACGGACAACAACTTTTATACCGTCTTTTTTCTTTTGGGTACCTGTTTCTGTAATTTCAAATGTCGTGTATGATAATCCGTATCCAAACGGGAATAACACATTTTTCTGAAAAGTATCAAAATACCGGTAACCTGCATAAATGTTCTCCCAGTAAACCGTTACAGGACTTTTCTCAAATCCCCTGCTGCCATTTTCCTCTGCGGATAATCCATAATCCTCATACGTCATGATCTGATCCGGATGTTCCTTATCCCATGAAAAATGTGCAGATGAAGGATAGTCGTTATAATCTTCTGCAATAGTCACTGTCATTTTTCCAGATGGGTTCACTTTTCCAGAAAGAATTCTGCCCAGGGCAACCGCACCTCTTTCCCCGGGAATTCCAAGAAACAATACACTTTTGATGCTGTCATACTTTTTCAGCCATGCCAGATCGATCAGACCATTTACATTTAATATAACCACAACTTTGGTAAACTGACTGCATACTATGTCTACCAGTTTTTCTTCTTCCCTTGTCAGGTAATAGTCTTCTGTCAAATGCCGGTCACATTCCTCACCACCGGAATTTCTTCCCAGAACGATCACTGCGGTATCTGTTTTTTCCGCTGCCTGTTGAAGCAGATACTCTGGCACTTCATATTCTTTAAGCGGAGCACGGTACTTTCCAAATATTTCATACATGATTCCACAGTTCATAGCCTCATTTACTTTCGTCCAGTCAAAAGTATCCTCTTCAGAAACCTTTTCCTCTTTCAGCTTATATGTGTAGAATCCCTTTAATAAAGCTTCCGGAATAATACTGTTTTTTTCACACTCGTCAAGAATCGTAGGACAGCCGGCAATATGAGCCCCACCTGAACCGTTTCCGGAATACAGCATTCCAATCTGTGCTCTTCCGAAGAATGCCACATCTTTCTGTCCGACAAATGGAAGAAGATTATCTTCGTTTTTTAGCAGTACCACAGATTCTTCTACTATTTTTTCTGCAACTTTTTTTTGATTCATTCTCTCTATTGCTCCTTACTGGTTACTGCTGTGAAATTTTCACTTCGACCTCATGCATCTTTCCATCTCTGAAATCTGGCAATACAGATTCCAGGCACGGCTTTCCATCTACAAAAAGACTTCCTTTTCCGTTCTCCACATGCTGTGGATTTTGAATCACAATGTGATAATCGGCTCCTCTGAAATGTCTTGTCATCTCTGCATTTTCCCATTCTGCCGGAAAACAAGGAACAATTTTTAAGCCTTCATAATCCCTCTTCACACCCATGATTCCTTCGTATATTCCCATCAGGCACCAGACAGATGTTCCTGTAGTCCAGGACTGATAAGACTTTCCGTAATATCCTGGATGTGTAGAGTAGCAATTGGTAAAGACATAAGGTTCAGCACCGGAACGTGAAGAAGGATTTTTCTCACTGTCAGGCATTATTTTCTTTAATGTCTGCAATGCTTTTGATGCTCTTCCCACCTTACAATCCATCAGAATCTTAAATCCTGTTGCGTGACAATAAACACCGCCATTTTCAAACAATCCGGGAAGCATTCCTGACATTCTTCCTACATGGGCATCGTAAATCTGGTAAGGCGGATCGTTCAATGGAAATCCAAAATCCCGCTCCATTTCATCAACGGACCGAAGCAGTTCTGGCAGCTTTTCATCATCTGCTACATCTGCCAGCACAGCCCAGGTCTGGGCATTCAAATAGATTTTACTGCCTTTACTGTCCTTGGTACCTATATCTCCTTTTCTACTCAAAGCTCTAGCATACCAGTTTCCATTCCATGCCGCCTGATTGATACTGCATTTCATTTTTTTGTACTCTTCTTCCAGGAACTGTGCATATGTATGATCACCTGCATATTCCATCAGATTTTTCAGTTCCCGAAGTGCCAGACAGAACTGATGGGAAAGCATCACAGATTCTGCCTCTTCATCATCTGTAACATTCAGTGCGTCGTTCCAGTCTGCGAAAAATATTTTAACCAGACCGTTTTCACCTTTATCTGCAATCAGTCGGTCAACAGCTGCTTTCACATGCTCCAGCACTGTAGCTTCCCCACCATCCTGCCAGGCTGTCTTTTTTTCCAGCAATGCCAGATTACCAGTTTCTTTGATCAGTTCACATACTGCCCAGATGATCCAGAATGGCTGATCTGAGTAACGGGTATCATCATAAGGATACCAGGTCAGTACCGCATGCCCATCACGGAACTGATGTCTCAGACACTCTATAATCTCTTCTTCTGCTTTTTCCTGTCTGTAGTTCAAAAGTCCGACTGCGATCTGCAGATTATCCCGGACTCCTTTTTTCCCGACAATACAAAAATCAGCCTGCTTTTTCACCCAGTTATTCATAATATGGTTTATTTTTTCATCCGGTGTCTTAATTGACAGAGAACTGATTTTTTCATAATTGTATGCTGCTGCTTTTTCAAATTCCTGCTGTACTTTTTCCGGGTTTGATCCGTACTGTTCTACTACTTCAATCGCCTTTTCACATGACTGGCTGATTCCGAACAGCACATGAATTTCTTTTTTCTCACCTGGCTGTAACTGAATTTTATGCTGAAGCACTCCTCCAAGGATAAAAAGTGCAGCTTCTGAATTCGTGCAGTCTCTTCCCTGTACCACTACATCTGGCCGCTGAAATAACGCACATGCAGATGCATCCGGCATTGTTAAGGTCGATAACGAGCCACAGAATTTCGTCAAATCTCCATCATAAGCATATACTGGTTCCGTAGAAGCCAGAAATCCGTGATAATACTCATGTGGGGCAAACGGATGTGCGGAATCACAGTAAATTCCATTTAATTCTGACTGAAAACCAGTATTCATACAACGGTACATTTCGTAGTATCTTGGATAAGAAAATCCTTCCAGCGAAAAGCTGACAGCCGAAAACATACTGAGATTACGTTCCTGTTCTCCCTTATTACAAAGCGTCACTGTCCACATTTCATAAAGTCCCTTTTGGGGAACAAAAATTCTCCAGGAGCCTTCTATTTCATCTTTTTCTGATCGTATTTCTGAGTAGCTGATGTTGTGTGTACAGCTGTAATTTTCAACTTCCGCATTTAATGGTCCTTTTCCAATGTTCCAGCAGCTTCCACTTTCATCATCTCTTAAATATACATATCTGGCATCATTTTGATTAATCATGCACATATCTGCTTTTTCGCTGAGGAAATAGCTCCGGCCATGACCGGTCTGGGAAATCTGGGCACAATACCGGTCTTCATTCCATAAATAATTATACCAGTGTCTTGGCGTTGCCGGATCTAGTATCTGACAGCTGTTTCCTTCATCCGTAAACTGATACAGATCAGTGTTTTCCAGCATTTCTACTGATGTCTTCATAGCAATTTCTCCTCGTATTTCTTATCTTTTTACAGTGAGATGATACTGAATTCCTGGAATCGTGCCATTTACCGCAAACTGTATCTCCCCATTTTCCTCTATTCCTTCAAGCTGTGCGATTACTTCTCCAACCGGACTTAGTACCTCAAGCTTGGCTTCTTTTGCCTGTACATAAATACAGCCTTCCAGTGTTTCTGCAAACAGCTTTCCTTTAAATTCTACAGCTGTAAATTCATATGGCATTCCGGGTATTTTCTGTCCAGGATAGTATCCGGTTTCATCCATCCCAGTCTCTCCCATTGCAGTAAGAATATATTCCTGCGCCTGATCAAGATTGTTTTCTTCTTTTGCGATAAAAGCCAACGTGATCCGTTTGTTTTCTGCTTTTACCTTTACCATATCAGATAACGAAATCAATTCTTTCGGTGCCCCGCTGTAATATCCACAATAAGGAGTCTGAACCGCATAGCAGGCATTTTCCGGATCAAATATAATTTCCCCGGTCTCAGATATTAATTTTCCATCAACATAGCCAGTTTCCTTTGGAATTACATCCCACTCCTTCATCGCCTGATCCATGATGCGCGCAAAATTTCTGTAATCTCCCTCTCCTGCAATCTTTGCAATATCATTAAACACAAGCGCCTGCTCCCCAAGATGAACGCCCTGCTCAATCAGCTTTGTTCCCTTAGCAGCTCTTTCCAGCCGGTTTTTATCTTCATATCTTCTTCCAATATCCCGGTACTTTGACCACGCATAATAAACACTGTGTTTTGCCTCAGATAATCTGGCTCCGTTTAAAAATCCTGCATTTACTGCAATATCTCCATTTCCCTGGTAGGTGTCACCAGAATCCAGAAATACGTTGCGCATTCCTGTTATATATGGGAAAAACATAGTCGGCATAGCATGAAACTCAGGCAGTGTTTTCAGATCATTCTGGGTATACACAATATCAACACAATGCTTAGCCTCAGATACCAGACCTTTCAGAAACATCGATGCCATAAATCCCCACTGACAGATCACCGCCGGGTCATTATACACATCAAAGATATTCCGGATTTCATCTGCCGGCTGATCATCCCAGTTCTCTGAGGTATGATGATTGTAAAGAATCAATCCATCCCAGTCATTCAGGCATGCATAGGCAACTGTCTGAACAAGTGCAGTGGAATGGAACATATGCTCACCATATTCGTTCCATTCGCTTAACATAAAAGGCTTTCCTTTTACGATTGCTACAGATGCCAGACTCAACAGGGTAGTTGCCATGGAACCAACGCCTCTCTGCCAGGTCAGAGGATTGGTGGATACATATTCTACCGGTCCATTTACCATATAAGTATTGTTCATATCAGGCAATAAAAGCGGATGATTGAAATAGCTGTTGTTTTCCATCAGATCTCCATCTGTATGTCCATACACATCAGCCGCCCCTGCGATCAGATTACTTGTAACGATCGGAACCTTAACTCCCAAAGAAATAAGATAATCCTTCATATCCCGGTAAAATTTCCGGTTCATATAAATACCAAACTCCATAAAATCTGCATATCTGGCCGGACTTTCTTCTGTATCCCAAGAACCATTAGGATCGTTAACCGGCTGATAAAAACCGCCTGCAATACCACGTACCGTTCCTGCTGCCGGATCTTCCTCTTCTCCTAGCGCACAGCAGCCTTCACAAGTCCATGCTTCTGCAAGTCTTTTTCTTGTATGATATTTCATTAACAGAAAATGGTTGAAACGAGACTGCACTTCATCCCTGTATGGCTTCATCTGCTCATCGGCATCAGCTCCCATGGCCCATTTGATTGCAGAATCCTCGTTGTTGATCTGAACTGTCACAACAGCCGGATCATCTGCAAGTGAGAGTCCTGTATAGGGATTTACATGACAAAGCAGCTCTTTTGCATATTCCTTCTGCAGCTCTATCATGCGCGCATTATAAATGGCATAACGTTTAATACAGGACGGTGCTCCCCCTGGATAATCCATTTCGTCACCTGGCTGAAATTCTCTTGCAACAATCAGGTCAACATGCAGATAAATTCCTTTTTCTTTTAATTTCGCAATAAAGTAATCAAAACGGTCCAGCCCTTCTGGATTGAATTTCCTGCTGTTTCCGTCTGCATAATCCAGAAGTGGGTTATTTACACAGCTGCTCCAGCTTCCAGGTTGCTCACCTACAGGCGCATCTGCTGCATGAAGACGAATCAGGTTTACTCCCATGCTTGCAAAACGCTCTGCCATTTTTTTCGCAGTTTCATGATCAGGCGTATTGGAACGTGCTGCCACATTAAAGCCAAGAAAACGGGCTCTTTTTCCATCTTCGAAATACAGATGTCCGTTTCTTGTCTCCACAAATCCGTGTTTTCCGGCAGGTGCGTCTAAAAGGTGAGAGTAATCCAGAATTCCCTTATTAGGTTCTGCTTTATGTATTCTTAAGTGTTGTCTCATGTTCTGTCTGCCTCCTTGTAAGCTTTTGCATAGAATCCCCTGTCTGTTCCTTCCAACCAGCCGTCTTCTGTAACCTTATACTCATCTTTCAAGCGAATATCCTGGGATGAACTTCCCACTTCCACAAGAAATGTTCCTTTTTCCACTTTCCACTGCATATTCATGTCCAAAAATGCCATCTGACTAGCCTTTACTTCGAATATAACTGTCTGCTTTTCTCCTGGCTCTAAAGTGATTCGCTTAAATCCTGCCAATTCTTTTACCGGTCTTGCCATACTTGCATAAAGATCTCTCAAATACAGCTGTACCACTTCATCGCCGACCCTGCTGCCCACGTTCTCTACATCCACTCTGATCTCAATTGTTTCAAAAGGGCCAATTTCCTTTTTGGAAAGTTTCAGGTCGGAATAGGAAAACTGTGTATAGGAAAGTCCGTGGCCGAAACAATATCTTGGTGTGTGTGGCAAATCCACATAATTGGCAAATCCGATGCTTCCAACCTGATCCCAGCAGGAATTGTACTGATGATTGTAATAAACAGGAATCTGTCCTGCATGATAAGCAGTTGTAACAGGCATTTTACCTCCTGGGTTATATTCTCCAAGCAATACGCTTACAACAGCCTCTGCTCCGGTTTCTGCCGGGCTCCATGCCTCCAGGATTCCATCCAGATACTTATCCGCAATATCACTTGAGATCGGTCTTCCGTCAAAATGTACTCCGACCATTGGCTTGCCAAATGCAGCTGCACGTTTTATAAATTCGTCCTGTCCTTTTGGCAGATTAATATTGCTTCCATCTACACCTTCTCCCATAGAAGACATGGAGCAGGTTCCGTGTTTGCCTCCTAATGTAAGGATTACCAGATCTGCCTCTTTTATCTTTTCCAAGGCTTCCTCAAAATGGGATTCATCTTCTCCTGCAATATAATAACCATAAGAATAGCTTACCTCTACATCTGGCAGCTTTTCCCGCAGTTCTTCTAAAAGGCTTCTGCAATCCGGCTTCTGCCTTCTCAGGATCTGATCAAACTCCTCTGTTTCATCTGACTGGATATTCGTTCCTGGAACTGTTTTGATTTCCTCTGGTTTTGCAACTTTTACCCCACTGACTCCTGCAATGGAATTCGCTATGGCATAAGTGGATTCCATCATGCACATATGGGTATATCCACCAAAAAACTTTCTTGCACAGTCTGCATGAGGACCGATTACTGCTATTTTTTTTACGTCGGAGCCAATTGGCAATACTCCGTTATTCTTCAGAAGGACCAGCGATTCTTTCGCGGACTGCAGGGATACTTCTCTGTCTGTCTTCTGGGAAAATACACCTTTTAACTCCTCTCCCTGCAAAGAAAACGGATGTTCAAATAAGCCCATACGGAACTTTGCAGTCAGCACACGCAATACAGCCCGGTTAAGTGCACTGATATCGGCTTTTCCAGTCCGGAACTTTTCCAGAAACTTCTCTCCAAATCCACTTGGATTCGGAAGTTCCATATCCATTCCGGCTTTCAGGCAAAGCAGTCCGGCATCTTCCAGCGTCTCTCCAACATGCTGGGAGCCATGGGTATTACCAACTGCACCATAGTCACTGATGCAAAGTCCCTGAAATCCCATTTCATCTCTAAGAAGCTTTGTCAGAAGTCCATAAGATGCAGATACCGGTTCCCCATTCACAGTGCAGTAACAAGGCATGATTCCCAGAAGGTCAGACTCCTGGATTGCAGCCTGAAATGGTTTTCCATAAATTTCTTCCAGAAGTCTTGGCGGTGTATCACTGACAGCTCCGTGGATTCCTCCATTGGAATTATGGAAAGCCAGAAAATGTTTGGCAACACTTTCTGTTTTTCTTCCTGCTGTTTCCTTTTTCTGTATTCCTTTTGTATATGCAGCTCCCATTGCAGAAGCAAGGGCCGGATCTTCCCCATAGGTTTCTCCCTGGCGTCCCATACGGGAATCTCTGGAGATATCCAGAACAGGCGCTAATATGTGGGTAATTCCGCAGGCAGCTTCCTGCCGGCTTACAATTTCTGCGATCTTTTCTTCCACTTCCGGATCAAATCCGGCACCACGTCCGATACCTGCCGGAAAGCTGGTGGAATCCTGAATAAATGGGCCGCATAAGCCTTCCATGTGAAAAATTGCAGGAATGTGATGTTCACTGTTTTCCATTACAATTTCCTGGACTTTTTTCTGCCACGCCGCAACTTCTTCCAATGTCTCCATCCGCCGCATTTCCAATGTGCTTACTTCTCCAATACCATGCGGTACTCTTTTTGAAATTCCGTCAAAATCTTTATATTCTTCGTCAAAAGGAAAAACACCGGTCAGCTGTGCTGCTTTTTCTTCCAGACTCATTTCTTCCAGCAGTGCCTTAGCTCTTTTCTCAGGTGCCAGTGATGCGTTTAAGTATTCTTTACTCATGCTTGTTCTCCATTATCACATATTCATATTTACCGTAGTCTGCTTCATGACAGCTGCCATCTGGCAGTAAAATTTCTGCATGGGCATTCGCCGGGATTTCTACTTTTATTCTGCAGTTTTCTCCCTCATACTCCCAGGAAGATTTAATTTTTCCAAAAGGTGAATCGTAAGATGCTTTCACATATCCAATCTGCCTGTCAGGATAGGGCTGAATCCTGATTTTTCCTTTTTCCACCCGTATTCCGGCAACACGATCCATCAGCCAGCCGGCAAAAGTTCCGAAAGAATAGTGATTCATGGAATCTTTCGGTTCTCTTCCTGCTTCCATACCTTTCCAGTTTTCCCAGACTGTAGTTGCATCATACTTCAGCTGATACAGCCACCCCGGATATGTGTCCTGAAGCATAAGCTTCCATGCCGTATCTCCATGACCATAATCAGTCAGCACATGAAGCAGTTCATATGTGCTTAAAAATCCGGTATTCAGATGAAATCCGTTTTTCACGATCATTTCATTCAGCTCATCACAGGCAATCTTTTTTTCTTCCTCTGAAAGCATGTCAAACATGATCGCGTGAACATAATCGCACTGTCTTTTCTGCTTCATATGTCCATTTTCCATACAAACTTCCCGGTAGGCCAGTTTGGTAAACTTTCTCATTTCACTATAGAATTCTGCTTCTTTCTGGTATCCAAGAGCTTTTGCCATTTCTGAGGCGATATAGCAGCCGTAAGATAAATGTGAAGTGCAGACTTCCGGTGCACCATGTTCATAAATATCTCTCAGGTAAGTTCCACCTGGATCTTCTGTGTTTATAAATCCGTTCCAGTCCGGTTCGATCCATTCTCCCCAATGCCAGCCTGTATCCAGCAGATAAGAACTATACTTTTCGTTTTTCCCTTTTTTTCTTCCAGGATTGTCCTTTTTTGCACGTTCCAGACAATAAGCCAACCATTCCTTTACTTTTTCATAATTTTCTGCAAGTATTTCTGGATTATTGTAACGAAGATACATTCTCCATGGAATCAGATCTATGGCATCACTCCATCCAGCCGCACCGTCAAACAAATGTCCCTGTGATGCCGGAGCTGTCTGGCTGATACAACCACCTTCCAGTTGTACTTCCCTTAATTCACTTAAAAATTTCCGATATACCGGATAGCATTCCATCAGGTACATTCCTGTGTTTACAAATACCTGGGCATCGCCTGTGAAGCCGGTTCTCTCCCTTGTAGGACAATCAGTAGGAATTTCAAGGAAATTCCCTTTCATGCTCCACACTGCATTTGAAAACAGCTGATTGATTCCCGGATGTCCACATTCAAATTTTCCTGTCTGTGGCATATCTGAATAAACAGCAATTGCGGTAAAATTCTTTTCTGTCACTTTTACATCTGTTATAGCCTTAATATAGCGGAAACCAAATATGGATTTTTCCGGCTTATACTCATTCCAGCCTTCTTTACAAATGTATTTTACACATTGCTCTACCCGGTGCTCTGGTGCCTGGAAATTTTCCTGCGTAAAATTGCCATTCTGATCCAGACACTCTCCATGATAAAGCGTAATGCACTGTCCTGCCTGTGCATAAAATCCAAACTTCACGTAACCAGCTATGTTCTGACCAAAATCAATAACAACCTCTCCATTAGGTGTATGAATCTGCTTGCCTGTATAGTTTTCTTTTTCAACTACATCAAAGCTATTGGAACAAACCAGGTTTTCATAGCCGAATTGTTTTTCTGTTACCGGATGCCATTCACAGATGTTTTCTTTTCTTGCATCATAACACTCGCCCTGCATCAGATCATTTAACCCAAGCGGTCCCTCCTGGGATGCACTCCAGCTTTTATCACTTATCAGAACTGTTTTTCTGTCAATTTCCAGCTGACACAGAATTGCCAGATCTGTCCCAAAGCTATTTCGTACTCCACCGTATCCAGTATCGCCTCGCCACCAGCCATCTCCAACTGTAACAAGAATTTCATTTTTTCCGACGTTTAAAAGCCCACTCACATCGTATGTCTGATATTGAAGTCTGGCATTATACTGACTTGTACCAGGGGCAAGAATAAAATCACTGGCTTTTTTCCCATTTATATACGCATTATAAATACCATGGGCAGTTATATAGAGTCTGGCATTTCCGGAATTCTCTACCAGAAATTCTTTTTTCAGATAACTGGCAGGCTGTCTTTCCTCTGGTTCATGAAAAAGTTCCGGATCAATCCATTCTGCCACCCAGTCTTTTTCATCCAGAAGTCCTATTTCAAAGCTGCTTTTTTCGCTCCATTCTCCACAGATATCCTTTTCATCCCATAAACGGACTTTCCAGGTCACCTGACTGCGGCTTTTTAATTTTCCTTGATATTTATGATCCATTACAGAAGATCTGACTTTTCCAGTGTCATATATCTCCTGACCATCCACACTGGCTTTTACCTGATAGGCCGTCTGTGTCTTTGCTTCTTGTACTTTCCATAACAATTTTGGTGAAACAATATCTATAGTTGGATTACCTGTTAAGTATTCAATTTTCAAATCCGTTGCTTTTATCATTATGACTCCTCAGTGTAGGTATTGCTTTTTGCTATGATCCGTAAAATTCTTTCTGCACATCCACGTAATTCTTCCAGTGTAATCGGATATTTTACAGTTCCCTCTTCTGCATCAACAGATGCAAGTATTTCCTCTACGTCCTCTTTGCTTCCCGGCATAAGCAGGTCATTTCCTGCCTTGATGCAGGCTGCCGCGTTGGAAGGTCCATATAAAGGCATTCTGCCTTCCAGATCCGGTTTGGGCTCTGCGGTAGTACCCCAGTCAGTCATAATCAGCCCTTCAAAGCCCCACTCCTGACGTGCAGCTTTTGTTAAAAGATCTACCGAATTCGCAGTATGAATTCCATTCAACATATTGTAAGATGACATCAAGGCCAACGGCTGTGCTTTTCTGATTGCGATTTCAAATCCTTTCAAGTAAATTTCACGCAGAGTGCGTTCTGTCACGTGACTATTATTGTATGCCCTGTTATCTTCCAGATTGTTACATGCGAAATGTTTAATTGTAGTACCAGCTCCAGGGTGAGACTGAACGCTTGGGTCTCAGCAGCTGCACAAATACCGGAAATAAGCGGATCTTCAGAATAATATTCGAAGTTTCTTCCACACAAAGGATTTCTCTGGATATTCATTCCCGGTGCCAGCCAAAGCATGATTCCAAATTCTTTCATTTCGGAACCGACAATATCTCCTGCTTCGTAAAGAGCCTCTTTATCCCAGGTCTGTGCCAGCAAAGTTGCTGTAGGAATTCCAGTGCAATACTGATAATAAGTAACTTCCTTCTCTTTCAAAGGCCGATTATCCTGTTTCATAAAAATATCCATAAAATCATTTCCAAGGGCTGGTTTCTGCCAAGTCACATTCTGACCGTCATCCACTGTAAAGATTGGTGACAACCGCAAACCAGCAGGTCCGTCAGCCAGAATAATATTATGTATATTTCTGCTTTTAATAAGACTTGAAGTCGTTTCTCCTGCAGCTCCAGGGCAGGCTCTGCTTGCCGCCCCTATTGTCGAAGTTTCTTCTTCACCGCCTCTTGCTGTTCCAACACATAATGCAGTCAGTTCTTCTTTTGTTAACTGCTGTACCAGATCGTACAGACTGCATTTTCCAGAGAGCACATCTTCCATTCTGTAGATTTGAGATGCTTGAATTTCCGTTTTCTTGTCAGGAACCTGTTCTGATTTTTTTATTTGTTTTTCCAGACAATTGTCATTTTTCTTTTTTGTCAGAAAACTTTCTACAAACAAATCTGGAGCATTCTTGATTTCTTTTTCTTCTTCCGGATATGAATAAAACAGCGTTTTATCCCCATGGATGCATTCCATTTCACAATCCAGCGGCAATAATTTTTCCAGTTTCTGATAGATACATTCTTTTTCCAGGTGAATAACTCCGGTCACCTTTGTTGCTCTGGAATGTTCTCCTACACGGATAATATAGCTGCCTTTCTCCCAGATCCACGCTTCCTGTTTCTCATCATAAGAAGCCATCCGGCTTACCGGAAAGGAAATCGTCATATTCTCACTCTCACCAGGCTGTAGGCATTTTGTTTTTGCATAAGCTGCCAGTTCCTGATAAGGCTTTTCCAGCCGTCCATCCGGTTCTGATATATAAATCTGCACTACTTCCCTTCCAGAATATTCTTTTCCTGCATTCGTAACCTGTACATTTAATACGATTTCAGAATTTTTAAGTAAAATATCCTTTGTTTCAACCAAAAATGTAGTATAAGATTTTCCATATCCAAATGGATATGCCGGAACTTTTCCAAAAGAATCAAACCAACGGTACCCCACATAAATTCCTTCTGTATAATATTCATCATCCCGGTTTCCGTTCCTATATCCAAATGTATCTGCATTGGGATAATCTTCATATTCTTTTGCCCAGGTCGCTGCCAGATGTCCACAGGGATTTACTTTTCCACTCAAAACATCTGCAAGTGCATCTCCCCCTGAGCTGCCAGCCTGTCCCATCAGAACAACAGCTGAAATATTGGACAGCTCATGGAAAAAGGAAGTATCAATCACGCCGCCAATGTTCAGTACAACAATAACGTGACTGTAATGGCTGCACAGAGTAGTCAAAAACTCTTTCTCTTCCTGATGCAGCTGATAGTCACCAGGCTCATTTCTTCTGTCTGCACCTTCACCGGAATTTCTTGCAAGTACATAAATTGCAATATCCTGGTCTGCCTTGGAAAAATCATTTTCTTCTGTAGGAATCGTCAAAGGGTTCCGATGGGCAAACATCGCCCAGAATGCCAGTTCCGGAGAATCGGCATATTTTTGCTGCATTTTTTCCTTATAAGCTTCTTTCTTCTGCACTGCCGCAGCATCGTATCTGTCCAGCCACGCTTTCGTGGTAATGACAGCACCTGCGTGCTCCAGCCCTTGTTCTACAGAACTGACTTCTCTTGCATTCACTTCTCCTGAGCCAGTTCCACCTGAGACGGTATGTCTGGCACCATTTCCAAACAAAGCGATTTTTGCTTCTTTTAACTTGAGCGGCAGAATACCGTTATTCTCCAGCAAAACCATTCCTTCTGCTGCAATCAGGCGACTTCTGTTTCTGTTTTCGATTTCGCGTCGGCTTACATCCGGCGAAACTGCTGCGTAAATTTTTTTCATGCCCAACACTCCAGATTCTAATTGTAAATTATGGGTTTATACTTTACGACTGATGCTATGCTAATTGGTGTTTGTTACCAGTGAACAGTAACTGCTGTTTTACTGCTCAGTGCTTTTCTGGCTGCGTCTTCTCGCCAGTTCTTCATGAATCGCCGGAAGCTTTTCTTCCAGATCAAAGAACCGGAACAATACAAATAATCCAAGATTGATAATCAGTGGAAGATAGTTTGAAAATGCATAAATTGCATATCTCATAGAAGTAGTTGCCACTTCCAGATCCGGATTGTAAGCGCCCAATGCCAGACAAGCTGTAAGGATTACAGAACCTACACCGGAACCGATCTTGGTTCCAATTCCAATTGCACCTGATGAAACACCTACCATTTTGTTGTAGTATGTATATTCGTTGTAATCGATAACCATAGCCAGAAGAACTCCGTACAGACACATCAGCGGAATCTGAACAAAGCTTCCGATTACACTGACTGCAATATATACCTTAAAATTAGTCGGGATAATACAACGAATTAAAGCAGTAAATGCAGCTCCCAGTACACCGAAATCAATTGTTTTACGAACTCCCAGTTTTGCAATAATCGGTTTCGACACGACAAAACCAACAAGAGTGGCAAAAAATCCCAGGGCTCCAGCAAGTGCTACCAGATTATCATTTCCGAAAATCCATTTACAGTAATAAGTACCAGATGTAGCAGCAATTGAATTTGTGATCTGTGTGATCAGATTAAAAAGTATTAAAATAACCCAATATTTATTTTTAAACAACATTGGAATAGATTTCTTTAACGGAATTGCTTCTTCCTCATCCTGACTATCATTTTCACTAACTTCATCTACAAGTTTCGCTTTGCGACCGTTCATATAACAGATAGAAAGCATTAACAGAACCAGAAGCGCCATAATAAAACCATATTTTATCCATGCATTCTGATTGCCGCCCAGGGCATTTGTAATCGGAATTGTAAGAATCGCGATTACCATTCCAGAGCCATATGCACCAACAGCCCTGCATACACCCATACTTTCACGTTCGCTCTGGCTGTTTGTTCTGACAACCATAACAGCAGACATTGGAGTTCCCATCAGGGTTCCGCATACTGCTGACAAAAGAATGTTTGTCACACATGCATATATCAGTGCAGGAATCTGTCCTGCCTTAATTGGTACGCAGAACAGTAATGCTGCCAGAATGGAATATGGAACCATCATTCTTAAAATCCAACGATAGTATTTTCTATTTCCACCTTTGGAGTGATCGATTATATTTCCAAACCACAGATCCGTCACTGCATCTACAATCTTTGCGATCAGCATTACAATACCAATGCCGCCAACAGCCAAACCCACCTTATCCGTATAGAAATAAGTAAGCTGGCCAATCAGATTGGCTACCAGATTCATGCCAAACTGCCCTGACATATCTGCAAGATAATCACGTTTGCGCATCATTTTCTGCACACCATTTCGGTCAACTCCCAGACCGCGTTTTTCTTTTCTCATGTTTTCTTCTCCTTTTTGTATCTAATACTTTTATAGCTACCAGGGATCAGTAACTTTTTATACCTCAACTTTATCATTCTTAGTTTTTTCTGTATTGTAATTTAAGGTTTTATATTGTAAAATTCAACATATAATTTCAGATTTTTAACATTAACAAGCCCCCAAAAATACTGTCAAATATAGATTTAGAAAAACTTGAGGAGATGCTTTCATATGAATTATGTATCTTTTTGCAGAATGTATTTTTCTGTTACCCATATTCCAGTCAGTCTTATGAAAAAGAACGAAGCCATTTATTCTTCTATTGGTGAAGTATGTTCCGTAAAGGCTGCGCGTTATTGGGAAATGGCACCGATTGATGACACCCCTAATTTTTACCGATATTCACCAGATATTGAATATGGAGTTGTCCATATCCTTGGAACCGATTACGCAATTGTTCTCGGACCAGCTTTTAGTGTTCCGGTTACTTCTGAAATTATCAGAGCTTATATGCATGAAAATGCCATTGCATTGGAATACCAAGAGGCAGTCGCAGAATTTCTCTGTACTATCCCGCGAATTACTTACCAGCAATTTTCCAGACATCTCGCATTAATTCACCTATGTCTGAATCAAAAAGAAATAAGTGTCCAGGATCTTTTTCAACAGGACAATGAGCACGTGAGAAAACGTGAAGAACAGAACGTCAACGAAATTGCCAATAATATCGAGAATAATAATTTACACGACTCCTACTATTTTGAGCAGGAATTATATCAAGCAGTAAAAGAAGGAAACCCTGTCAAACTAGATCATTTTTTGAACACAAACAAGTTTCAATCCATAGAGGGAAAAATGGCCAACACGCCTTTGCGCCATGCAAAAAATCTATTTATCGCGACAACAACAAAAGTGGGAATGCTTGGTGCCATTCCAGGCGGTCTGGATATTGAAAAGACCTATCAGCTTATGGATCTATATATTCAGGAATGTGAACGACTGCAGACGATCAGTGATGTAAAATCCCTCCAGTATTCCATGATACAGGATTTCTGCCACCATACAGCTAATACTCATATTCCAGAAGGAATTTCCTCTGAAATATACAACTGTATGAGCTACATCCGCTGCCACACCAACGAAAATCTAAGTATTGAAGATATCGCAAAACAGATTCATCGCAGCAGTTCCTACACCATGAAGCATTTTAAAGAAGAACTTGGAATTAATATAGGGGCATACATTGTCCGCTGTAAGCTGGAAGATGCCAAGGGACTGTTGACTTATAGTGATAAAAGCCTGACTGAGATTTCGAACTATCTTTGTTTTTCCAGCCAGTCTTATTTTCAGAATGTTTTTAAGAAAAAATATGGCTGACACCTTTACAGTATAGAAAAAAGACACAACATATATAAAAAATTTTTCACCATCTTAGAAATTAATGATAATTTTTTTCAGCTAGTTTATCATTTTCGTAACGTCACGAAAATGTCTCAAACTACATAATAACCTATAAAATATAAAAAGGCTGCTTCTTATAAAGATATCCCTTAGTCAAATTGGATTTCTTTATTTTCAAACAGCCTTTTAATAAATTGTGAACTTCCAGAAATTTTACAACTAAATCCAGCCTATATCCATTCATCGGCATTCCGAATCAAGTCAATGATTTCATCCAATGAACGCTCACTTTCCACGTATACATCATACAACGCCTGTTTTGCCCTCTCGATTTTCCGTTCCGGGTGTCGTTCATCCAGCAGTGTGGAAAGCTCCTCAGCAAGAACACTATATTCCTTATGTTTTTTAATTACTTTTTCCTGAAGTCTTTCTATTTTTCTGTCCAGAGCTTCTATGTGTTTCCTTTCTTCCTGCTCCTGTTTTTCCATGTCATTCTTCCTCTCTACTGTCGGTATCCGTTTTTCCTTGTATAAAACTGAGGATCTCCTCATAGCTTTTTTCGCTTCCTGCAATAGCTTTTAAAATTTCTTCATTCAAAATCGCTTTTTTCTTTTTATGCAGGTCTTCCAGTTCCGCTGTCAGGCGGTCATTCTGTTCACGGTTCCGGCTGATTGCCCTCTCTGTTTTTGCTATTTTCTGTTCAAGTGTTTCCCTGTTCATGTTTCTTGCCATCACTGTACTCCCTTCAAGATTCTGCTGATATTTTCTGCACGGTATTTCACATAATTCCAATCCATGTCAAAAGCACTTAAGATCACTTTCTGGGTTTTGGTTACTGCATGATCAAGCCGGTACACCTTATCCAGCTGGCGTGTCATCTCGATCTTTTCCAGTTCCACGATTTCATAGGCACCTGTTGCTGCCAGGTAAAAGACATATCCGGCATATCCAAATCCACATAGCACCAGATAAATGGTCCATAGTACAAACCCGGTGGATTTTTCCGCCATTCCAAATGTACATCCGCAATATAAAATAACCAGGCAGATCAAAACAGTGTTCACAATCCGTTTCTGAAAAAGCCAGGAATCCTTTCATACCCGATCTGGATTTTTTCCAGGTTCTCATACAACTGCTGCCATCCTTTCTTTTGCTTCAAGTCCGCCTTCCTCTCTGATACAGCTAATCACAAGCTGTTTCTTTTTGTACAGGGAAACTAAAATGCGTAAATACTCCTGGCTGACCTGTTCTAAAATCTCCTCTTTTTGTTTTTCTGCTACCGGAACCTTTTGAGTTTCTTTTTGTAGGCTGCATAAATGATCGGAAATGGTTCCATTTTTCACGATCTGGGTAAAGACCTTGTGTTCTTCATAAGAAAATGTAGGCTTTTGAAATGCACGAAGGGCAAACTTTATTCCTTTTCCCATGGCCAGGCTGTCGGTAAAGTTTCGCATCCGGTCAGAAAAAGAATAACAGATTGGCTTCAGTACTGCCCTTTGAAAAAGGAAAAACAGTGCTTCTTCTTTTGTCTCTCCCTCGCATCTGGCTACCAAGCCGCGCCGTACCAGACGGTTTAAGCAAAAACGAAAATCCTCTTCATCCGCCCATTCCATCGCCTTTTCTTTTCCAAGGGCAATACATAAAAGCCGGTACATCTGGGAGTGTACATTTGCCTCTTCGCATACCGACCGGGTAAGGGCGGCCCAAATCATGGTCTCCATCTCAGAGAGTACCTTTTCCTGCTCCCCAACCCGTACCACAAACCTTCCGGAGTCTTCTTCCACCCGGTTTCCCACTGCTGTATAAAAAATCATTTAAAGTTCCTCCTTAAAACAGCTTCATCACTTCCAGAAGTTTTGGAACCACATAGCCAAGAAAAAGGGCTGCCAGCAGACACATTCCCGTATTTGGCTTTCGAAGGTTCCTGACCTCCTGGTTTTTGGTTCCGATAATCCGCACCCTGCCAGGAACATTCCACCGGAGCTTTCGGTAAAAATGGATAAAATCCTCATGGTCAAACCCAAAAGATCGGACACAGAAGATATTTCGCTTTTGCTCTTCATCATCCAATAGAAAAAAGCTCTCCCGTTCCTGATCCGTTTCTCTTAACACAACATAAAACTCCGGGATTCCACGACGGCTCCCTTCCACGATCTTGTCTATTTCCGGATAAAAAATACGGCAGGACTCATATCTTCCATTTTTCTCCGGCTGGCAGACGGCAAGGCTATCTGGTTCCAGTTCCATATAACAGTATTCCGATTCCATGATTCGTCTGCTGATGCCGGCAGTCTGCCGCAAAAGAAATATGATACTAAGAGCCAGTGCCACACACAAATAGGCAAGATCCCAGGCCCTTATTCGAAAGATGAAAAAATAAAGCGCGATTCCCTCCAAAAAGCTGCCAAGTCCAATCAGAACTGAAAACCACTCTTTTAGATCCATTAAATGGTAAACTTCATCTTCTTTTGCCTGCAAACGCACCTGATACCTCCTTTCTTTCATGCAGCAAACTTATTTTCCTCATAGGAAACCGTTTCGATTTTTATTTTGTTTTGTTCCATAAGTTTTTTGCATTCCCGAATGGTTTCTTCACATCGAAAATAAGAAAATTTTCCGATATGCATTTCTGTTTCTGAAAGGCAGAGCCGGTTCTGCAGCCAGATATAAAGCCCATGTTTGGTCATAACCCCTGCGTTTATCACTTCGTTTAACGCCCGGTGTGCTTCGATCCGCTTGTGGCGAAGATTCCCATCTGCCAAGGTTCCCATAGGACTCAGGCTCTTTTTGTGAACTCCTATGTAGGAATCACATGCTGGATACCCGCCACAGACATACAGATAATTTTCCGGATCCAGGTTCCTCTCCCCATACACGTACATTGCAGGGCGGAGTACTGCCTGCCGTCCACAATAAGGACAATACAGTCTGTTGTCCTGTTTTTTCTTTTTTCTCATGTTGCACCAGCTCCTTTCCTGTTTGAGCCGATTGTAGAAAAATCGCTTTTTCTGTGTCAATAGGATTTCATTACTTTTTTAAACTTTTTCAGACACAGCGTTTGATTAGTCGTGTAATAATTCCCTCTGCCACCTCATAATTGTCATTGATACGCGTCACCACCAGCCCGATCTTGTCTCCTTTGGATGGAAGGGTGGTCATGTTGCAACTATGTGCCACTGCATTAACTCCGATATCCAGGCGCATAAAAAAAATAGGTTCCTTTATAAACTTCTGTAATGATACCTGTATACTTGCCCTGACGGTGGCATTTCCGCAAATTGTCCTTGTTGGTATTGGCCGTCGGGCTTTTGGCATCCACTTCCACGCGAATCTGGTCTACCGAATCCACTTCCACCTTGTTTACCATAACAAGGACCAGATCTCCCACCTGGAATTTTTCTCCGGCATCCCCCATCCATTCCCAGGCCATATCCCTTGCGCGGACGGAAACTTCCACGCCAAACACTTCCAGGCGGACTGCCTTTGGTGCAACCGCAATGACTCTTGCCTCTACGATCCTGCCCGGATACAAAAGAGGCTTTTCCCCTGTTTCCCCAAAGTAGAATGTTTGTCTTTTCCGGAGCATGGCATCTTTTCTGGAAGCCACCACGCTGCGGCTTTTGGCATCCAGATCCTTGATGATAAAATCAATGTCACAGCCAAGCATGTTGTTGGCAATCCGGACCTGGCGGTTTAAGGTATCTGCGTTTTCCCGACCATCCCCGCTTAAGTTAATCATCATTTCATTCATGGGGATGATGATACGGAAACCGTTGTAATAGGTAACCGCAACCATCCAACCGCTTTCCAGCTTTTCAATGCCGCCAAGCTGCCCGGTCAGAACCTTTCTGGTACGATGTGCATTTAACAGTTGGTGCCATCTGGCATCTTCCTGCTCTTCCATGCTTTCCACCTGTGCATCCACATCAATGGTAAGCACCCCTTCGTAAGCGGCCCGGGGTATTTCTTTTTCTGTGGCTTCCTCTGCAAGTGCTCTTTTTGTGTTATCCATGTAAACCCTCCTATTAGTAATACGATTAAAAAGGCACAAAATAGCAGCCTGTGCGTAACAAGCTGCTAATTGTGCCTTCTTTTTACAAATACCATTCTATAATGGATGGAATCGGAAGTCAATGTTATAGAGGTTGCAATAAAGTCGCATTTTGGTCGTAAATTGCATTCTCCTTCATTATTTAACACGCGTCGGTTTCATTTCCAGATTTCTTCACTTCTGTAGAATTGTATCCTGTCTGTTTTTTGATGTCCGAATCTTTTATTCCTCTTCTTCCATCACAAATTTAAACACCAGCTGCTCCTTATTTTTATTTTCTTTCAGAAGTGATTTCCGAATTCCGGTTGTATCTGCGAAGGTTCCCCCATAAGCATCCACCTTAATCCATTTTCCATTTGCCTTTATTTCATTCCACTGATGCGTCCAGCTTCCTGCATTCACATGTCTTACCGGAATACCTGCTGCCTCACAGAGTAATTTGTATGCCCTTGCATAGCCGGAACAGGCCGCCTTTTTCAAAATTAATGCCGCATAAGCTTCATTTCCGTAATTCTTTTTATAAGCTTCTGTAGACTGATTAAGTTGCCAGCAACAATGCTCAGTCAGATACTGAAATAGAACAAAGGCACGTTCTTTCGTATTCAGATTGGAAATTACATATTTCTTTACAATTTTCCTTGCTTCCTTTTTCGCTAGATTTAATCTCTGAGCATTACTTGGTTCCTTCACTGTAACTTTGCATTTCAAAGTTTGTTTTCCAACCTTTGCATAAATCACTGTCGTTCCTTTCTTTTTCCCTTTTATCTTCCCAGAAGAAGAAACAGACGCGACCGCCTTTTTGGAACTACTCCATTTTACTTTCTTTTTGCTGCCAGTTACTTTTAATGTTTCCGTACAACCTTTATATACGGTAACTTTTGTTTTGTTAAGTTTTAGCTTTGCCGCCTGAACATTGACGGTTCCCATACTGATGCTAAGTAACAATACTGCCAGGATCCATCCCCATAAGATTCTTCTTTTCTTTTGCTGTAACTGTTTTTCTTTCATTGGTAACCCTCCATTTTTTGATTATCTCTGGTTTCTACTGCGAGTGTAGCAAGTTGGTTCTTTTAGTTTCAATAGGATTTTGGAAAAAAATAAACTTTTTAATAGAAAAAGAGTACGAAAAGGAATTTCCAAAAGGGAACTCACTTTTTGTACTCTTTCTGCAAATTTTATTTTATAATATTTCAAATTTTGAAGCAATTTCTTTTTTGTAGAAATAAGAATGCAATTTTAACACATATCACTTCCAGAATAATCTCTATTTATTCCAGAAATTTTATGATTCCTTGGATACAGTTTGTATTCCAAATAGCTTCCATACAAGCTTTACTCGTTTCTTAACAAGCTTTCGAAATATATGCCACGCTCATGATGGCAAGCAGTATCGATAAAAGAAAATTTCGCAAAATATCTCCAGCGTGGTACTGATACGGCGATACAATCTGGAAGCAAATACAATCCCTTGCATTAGATAATTCTGTTTCTTTGACACCCAGCACCCTTTTTTCTTTATAAAATTCATCTTCAACTCCTCTTTAAATGAATTTAACATTAAATATTCGTGCAAAGTATTGTTTTCTTCGTGCAAATGACATATACTATAATTGCCAGCAGAAAGGAGCTGATCGTATGGCTGGAAATACTACAAACATCAGTATCCGCATGGACGCAGATTTGAAAGCGCAGGCGGACGCACTGTTTACTGAACTTGGCATGAACCTGACTACGGCATTTAACATCTTTGTGCGCCAGTCGCTTCGTGAAGGCGGCATTCCCTTTGAGGTAAGGCTAGAACAGCCGAACAAAGAAACGGTTGCTGCCATGCTGGAAGCGGAAAGGATTGCAAAAGACCCGTCTGTAAAGGGCTACAATGACCTTGACGAGTTGTTTGCTGATCTAAAAAGATGAAAGAAACAAAATATACCGTCAAGTACACCACATGTTTCAAAAAAGACTATAAACGAGCCATAAAGCGTGGCTTGAAGATCGAGCTGCTGGAGCAGGTCGTGACATTGCTGGCGATGGGCGAACAGTTGCCGGATAAGAACCGTGACCATGACCTGTCAGGCGATTGGGCAGGTCATCGGGAATGTCATATTCTTCCGGACTGGTTGCTTGTCTACCGCATTGAGGATGATGTTCTGGTGCTGACGCTGGCTCGCACCGGCACACACAGCGACTTGTTCGGGAAATAAACAGTCTGCCGCTGTATGGGGAGACCTGTACAGCGGTTTTTATGTATGCAAAGGAAGTCATCTTTGAGGTTGATACCATCACTTGCATTGTTATCACAGTTGATGTTGGGGTCTGCATCATAGAGAATATGAATAATTTTCCCATCATATATCCAGTTATCAGAGATTTTGTCATAGGAAATTCCAAATGTTGTATAGGAATCAAGGCTATTATCACAATAACTTGGATCACCCAATTCAAAGCTTCGTGATCAGCACCCACGTTGACAAAAATCATATTCACAATCATATCATCTTTAACGCCGCAAGCTTTGTTGATCATCACAAGTATGTTTCCAATAAGCGGAGTTACCATAAACTCTGCAGAATCAGTAATCGTATCTGCCATGAAAATGGACTTGCCACCAGTATGCCAACCGGAGAAAAAAGTAAAAGCTATAAACTCTTGTTGATGTTCCTTTAGATATGGAAGAGCCTCCTCAATGGTCATGCCATCAATTCCTGGCGCTCCCTTGTTTGCCTTAACTCTCTTATACGCTCTGTTAAAGTTGTCTTTATACAGTATCGCTTCCAAAAGTCTCGGCTGTGCACTGTCTCTTTCTTTCCATATCCGATTGAATGACCTAGACGCTTTCACATACCCTTCATGTTCCGCATTATCTCTTTGCAAACAGCCATTGTTTTCAATGTTTTCTGCCATAGACGGTCATTCCTCCTTTCTCGTTCATACTCAAGACTCCTACTGATTCGGTCCTTCACCTCTCGGCTACTATGACCTCTGCTGACTTCTGTGCGTTCAGCATTGCTTTATGCAATGGTTACCTCTTTCAAGGCGTACCGCACAGACCTCCCTA
>NZ_QUIO01000032.1:0-53057 GCF_003480145.1 Ruminococcus sp. AM42-11
TGGGCGCCGGTTTCACGCTTACGGTCGGGGTCGGTTCCGCACTTACAGTGGGCGCCGGTTTCACGCTTACGGTCGGGGTTGGTTCCGCACTTGCAGTCGGGGTCGGTTCCGCACTTACCGCCGCAGTTGGTGTCACTGTAGGCACAACTGTAACTGTGGGCTCATTTTTCCCCTTATTATCTGCATAACTCTCTTCTGCCAGAACCGGCAAAATAAACACAGGACCAGCCGTTTCTGCTGAAGTAGTAGAAAAACTGGTATACTCCACACGCTCCTCACCAATGGTAATATATTGTCCCTTTGTAGAGCGTCCCACCAGCAAATATCGTGAAGATGGAGGGATTCCCACATCATCCCATGTGGCATCCACCAGATACCAGTTTCCATCATCCATCTGTACATAATTCCACATGTGCGCTCCAGGAGTTCCTGAAGAAGTTCCCCTGGCTGTTCCGCTGACACAGGCACAATTTATTCCCATATAATAGCAGAAAATTTTCATGGATTTCGCATAGCCCTCGCAGACAAATGCAGGATCTGCATCCAGAAACAACGAGGCGGCAGAATGCACCCACAAAGTATTATCGTTCCTGTAAGTAACTCTCTGACAGATATAATCATGAATCCGCTTTATTTTCTGCTCCATATCCATGCCCAAAGTCTGCTCATTCAGCTCTGCAACAGCATTCTGAACACCATCCATAAAATCCCCCATTCGAGTATGGCATTCTCACTGATTTCCCTGTTCGCCGGTTTAAAGGTGAAATTCTTAAATGTTCCCCTGTATCCGGTAGAAGAGGACCCATCCCTAACACAGCTGACCCGGTATCCATAGTTGCTGCCCCTGAACCAGAAAGCCTGTGGATAATCATAGGAAAAAGCATCTGAAGCTGCCTGAATTGCTGTTTTCACATCATCGGTAGCCTGTACATAGCTTTCTCCTTTTCTCTGAAAACTGCCATCCTCAACAACTGCTTCAAATGTAATGGTATCAGGAAATTCAAAAGGAAAATCAACGCTTTCCAGATACTGGCTGTAATCCACCACATAATTCTGCACCAGAAGATCGTACAAGGCCTTTGCATTTCCATCCAGCTGGGCACCATAGCTGTCCGTGTAATAGTCCAGAGAAAAAAGGCTGATGCCGCTGTCAACGGAATCTCCTGCAATAGCACCGGAGATGATCTCACCAGATTCTTCTGCCTCAATCCTGTCATTTTCCTCTGTGGAAATTTCAGCCTGAAAGCCATTTAAATCCTCATTCCCCACTTCAGGAGCAGCTGAAAATTTCTCCTCGTTCTCCTCGTCAGCCCATATTTCTTCTACTGCCCCAAAGCCTTCTGCATCCTGCATTTCTGCGGCAACGCACAGGGGCTGAGCAGCCATGACAAATGTTGAAAGTATAACCAGTAAGCGCTTCCGTTTCTTCATTTATCCCTCTCTTTTCTTATAAATCATTGCATATTTATTTCCGATTCGTTATAATATTTTAACATGAAATTTTATTTTTGTGTGAATAGCAGAGCATATTTCACAAATATTTTTTACACAGGAGATTCTATATATGAATAAAGAAAAGAAAATACCAGGACATATCCTCTCGCTTTTTATCATTCTTCTCTCTATCAGTGGTGTATGTCTTCTTATGTATAAAGCCCAGTTTCGTTTTACCTTCATCAGCCCATTGAGTACGTTATGATGACAACTCATAAACCTACAGGTACCATAACCTTGTCCTCGGATTCCCCCGTTCTTACAGAGACATTTACCTGTACAGTTCCTGAGTTAAAGATGTTTACAATCATATACAGGGCATTCAAGAACGTTATTTTCCTCCTCTTGCTCCCTGTTCTCAACTTAGATGGTGTCAGTAGATCACAAAAACAGCTGCAAAATATGGGAAACCATGATGGTGATTGAAATTCTTCTTATTATACAGACTACAACAATAATCATATAACGTAAAAAGTGGAAGCTCATTTTCGCGCTTCCACTTTTTTCATTTTATTTTTCTAAATTATTATACTGCTCCTGTATTCTCTGCAGTTCCATTTCAAAATCCTGCCGGTTCTTCTGGACCATTGTCTGCAGGACCAGTCCAGAAAACAATGACTGAATTGCTCCCAAAACAGCAAAACCACATACGATCAGAGTAGGAATTTTTCCCACGCGTCCGGTTTCAAGGAAGGTTACAAATACCGGGATAAAGAATCCAATTCCAAGGATCAAAAGCACTGCTGCCACCAGTCCGAAGAATGCCATTGGCTTATAATTGCGGTATAATTTGGCTATGGTTTTCAGCACCCGGAAGCCATCTGAATATGTATTCAGTTTGGATTCGCTGCCTTCGGGACGGTCTCTGTACTCGATCACTTCATTTTCGATATACATGTTCTTATCAACTGCGTGAATGCTCATTTCAGTCTCAATCTCAAACCCCTTGGATAATACAGGGAAGGACTTTACAAACTGGTAGCTGAATGCTCTGTAGCCTGTCATGATGTCGTTTATCTGGGTTTTAAACATAATGTTAATGCATTTACGCACCAGACTGTTTCCAAAATTATGGAATGGCCGCTTATTCTCTGTAAAATAAGTAGATGACAGACGATCTCCCACTACCATATCAACCTTTTTATTCAATACCTTCTCAACCATTGAAGGGGCAAATTCTGCGGGATAAGTATCATCTCCGTCTGCCATGATATAACACTGTGCATCAATTTCACGAAACATTCTGCGAATAACGTTTCCTTTGCCCTGCTGATATTCGTATCTGACTACAGCACCTGCTCTGCGGGCAATTTCATCTGTATGGTCAGTGGAATTATTATCGTATACATATATTACCGCTTCCGGCAATACTTTCTTGAAATCTGTTACAACCTTTTCTATGGTTTTGCTCTCGTTGTAACAGGGGATTAGTACTGCTATTTTATCCATTTTAAATGCATTCCTTTCCGACGATTCTTAAGTAAATTTTCTTTACGCAAAAAATCCGTCGATTGTCTTGTAGCTTTATTTTACTACATAGACAATCGACGGGCAAGGGGATTGTTCCCCAAACTATCCGATCAATACTTTTTTCCCCTCAAAAGCAAGTCCATAATGGAAAATATTCTCTTTCTGAATTCCCCGGCTTAAAAGCTCACAGTCATAATCTTTTTCGTTTATCTGCTGTAATGCATTTGCTACAGTATCTTCCAATGTCTTTTCTTTACGTGGATTAAATACTTTAAATTCCAGGACAAAGGCATCTTTCGTTTTCTCCAGGGGTTCCAGCATAACATCATATCGGCCAAATCCACTTTCCCGATTAGAGGTAACCCGATACTTTCCTGCAAGTTCAACAATCAGCCCAAGTACAAATCCATGATAAAATCTTTCAGGATTGGTATCATCAGACGGATTTCTGCCAGTATCAAAGGTACTGAATGTCGCTTCTGCTACACGGTTCATATATTCATTCATATAATCCAGATCTTTTGCCAGAAAAGCTTTCAGAAAATCATTATATGGGACTGTTTCATCAGAAAACCATCCCTCCACCATATCTTCAAAAAGCATTTTGACTTCCTGATTTGTCAAAGCCAATTCATAGCTGTATCTACCACTGGATACATCAAACTCACTCTTTACAACTTTCAAATAACCGCCAGCAAGAAACAGACTCCAGATTGCCCCCTTCTTCCGCTGCAGCTGCTCAAAAATAATTTCCTCGTCAATTTCCGTCTGAAAGCTTTTCCCTGCCAACAGATCTTCCATGACCATTTTTATCTGAGCAGATCCTTCTCTTACCAGTTTTCCCACAAGCTGATTGGAACTGGTATTTGCCCAGTAGGGTCTTAGCTTCTTCTCTTTCAAAAAACATGTGATTGACCATGGATTATAAATATCCTTTTTGTTTCCAAAGGAAAATCCGTCATACCATGTCTGTACTTCGCCTTGCCGATCTGACATTCCATATTTTTCCAGGGCGTCAAATACTTCTGTTTCTGTAAATCCAAAGCAATCAGCATATTGCTCCGAAGTAGTAGTTATAACTGTTAAATTGTTTAGATCAGAAAAAATAGACTCTTTACTAACCCTCGTTATTCCTGTCAACAGAGCTCGTTCCAGATAAGGATTTGTCTTAAATGTGGAATTAAATAATCCACGCATAAAACCTGTCAATTCGTCCCAAAATCCATACATGTAAGCTTCCTGCAACGGCGTATCGTACTCATCAAGAAAAATCAGAACCTTTTTTCCGTAATAACTGTGTAAGCACATAGAAAGACGCTTCAGTGACATTGCAGCAACTGCATCGGACATCATTGGCGCAACCAGAGAAAAATAATCTTTTTCTTCCTGACTTAAGCGTTCACTTTCCTTTAAAAATCCAAATTCGGCATATAAATCCTGAATTACCTGACAGATTGCCTCCCGGGCGGAGGTAAAAGTCTGCCCTTTTATGTCTGCGAAACTGAAAAAAATCACAGGGTATGTTCCCTGAATTTCTCTATATTTCTCATGATTCCAAATTGATAATCCCCGAAACAGTTCTCCTTCTCCCCTGTATTTTTCTGAGAAAAAGCATTCAAGCATATTTAAATTTAAAGATTTTCCGAATCGCCTTGGCCGCGTTATCAACGTAGCAACATCCTGGCTTTTCCACCATTGGCGGATAAAATCTGTTTTGTCAATGTAGAAGCTATTGGCTTCCCGAATGGATGCGAAGGCGGTATTGCCGAGGGAAATTGTCTGGTGGGAGGTGTTTTTTATTTTCATTTTACTGCTACTTTGCTGTTCTGATACTGATAACTGATTGTTTATCTGTTCCGATTTGGAGTTTTCACCAATCTTCATTTAAGCGCCCTCCCATTTCATAATAATATATTTTTAAAGAAATAAAAATCCGCCGATTGCTTATGTAGTTACATTGTACTACATGGGGAATCGGCGGGCAAGGGGATTATCTAGTCTTCTACAAGTTCAAATCTATATCGTTGCTTCACTTCCGGGTACTTATCACGATCCACTTCTGAGGCAAACATTTCTAAAGGCCTAATATACACTTTAAAGTCACCATACAAAGCCCGATACACAACAAACTGTTCTCCAGTTTCAGAATGCTCTGCTATATATAAAACTTTATATTCATTTCCTTTAAAATGCTTATACTTTCTGTTCGTCTCAATTTGTCTCATCGTTATGCTCCTTTTTATTAACTTGACAAGTTCAGCTAAATATCTATTTTTCTTTGTGTCTTAACTCTCTTCTAACTCTTTGAGCAAGTATGGAAAAAGAGCACTAATCGGTAACAGGCAAATGAAAGATAATCCATAACGTGGCCAGTAAGTAATTGGTGTAGCTACTAATAGTGTGGCTATATTTCCCAAACAAGGAATAAAAAATAGTAGATAACGCCATTTTCCTTCTACTAGTGCATACAGAATCATAAATAATGAAATCCATAAGCACAATGCAACAGATGGCATTTGCGTCACAACTGAAAAATACTTTTTTACAGTTAAATCAATACTCGAATTTTCCCCAAGAAGACTACCACTTGTAATATCATACACTTTTTAAACTCACTAGTCTCTCTTGGTGCTCCCATACATTTAATTCCCAATAGCTCAGCCTCCAGAAGCCACAAGTTTCCATAGCCCATGCTTCTATGAATAATATAGGATTTTTTATTAGCAGTGACATCCATACCTTTAGAAACTCCTTCTTATGTTCCTTAAAAACTCTGTATTAAAATCTTCACTCCACTTCATATGATCAACTAATCCTGGCCTATAATTATCTATATATTTCTCCAGCGGCATAATTTCATTCAAAAAAGACTTTTCTTCATTCGATATGTTACCCTCGTACACAACACTCCTTGCAACTTGTTGTAATGGTATTCCATATGCCCCAGTTGCAGTTCCCTCAATTCCAAACCCCAGGCTGATGCTGAATTCGTAGCAAAAATGGAGGATGTTCTGGATGTATATCAAAGACCATATGATCCGTCCAGACCGGTAATTTGTATTGATGAAACGAATAAACAGCTGATCCTTGAAAAACGGATTCCCTGTAAACCTGGGGAACCGGAAAAAGTAGATTCTGTTTATGTCCGGAATGGAGTTGCAGATATCTTTATGATATCTGAGCCGCTGGCAGGAAAACGGGAAACTGTTGTAAAACAGACTCGGACAGCAATCGATTTTGCTGAAGTTCTTCGCTATACAGCAGATGAGCTATATCCAAAAGCGGAAAAAATCATATTGGTCACAGATAACTTAAATATCCATGCGCCGTCTGCTTTGTACAAGGCGTTTTCAGCAGAAGAAGCAAATCGACTAACCAAACGTTTTGAATGGCATTACACGCCAAAACATGGCAGCTGGTTGGATATGGCAGAAATCGAAATAGGAGTTATGAGCCGCTAGGCACTTGCAAAACCATTTCCAGATTTCGAAAGTTTTGAAAAACAGGTTCGTAACTGGACAGTTAACCGAAATGCGAGATGCGTAAAAACAAATTGGCAGTTTACAACAGCTGATGCCAGAATTAAGCTGGCAAAGCTATATCCAACGATACTTTAAAAACTAGATGGATGCAATACTACTACTTTTTATAAAAATTCATGTTCTATTTTATCTGCAACTTTTTCCCACGTAAAACCTTTTATCAAACGTTCATAACTTTTTTCAGTTGCAGATATTCGATATTTCCTATTTTCCATTGAACGAAGTAACGCCTTCTCAACCAGATCTTTTTTGTTATTTTCTAAAATAATTCCATAAGAATCGTCTACTATAATTTCTTTTGCACCACCTCGCTCAGTTGTTATAACAAAGTTATGGCAAGCAATAGCCTCCATTACAGAAGTAGGCATTCCTTCTGATACAGATGGCAAGCAAAAAATATCAGATACTTTTAGCAAACTTACAACCTCTTCAAAAGTAACCTGCCCCATAAGTATCATATTTTTTGTATTACTTTCCTTTAATCTCTGATATAAAACTCCGTCTCCCGCCATAATTAAATAACTATTCGGAAAACACTTCTGAATATTTTGAAAAGCAGACTGTAACTGCAGCACCCCTTTTTCTTCAATCAACCTGCCTGTATATGCTATTACAATAGCATTTTCGGGAATACTATATTTGTCTCTCATGTCATCTTTCCGATTCAGCAAATTATTGATATCATCCATATCAACGGCATTATACAATGTAGAAATACCATTAATATGGAAATGTCCAAGCCACTCCAAACAAGCCTGTGATACACCATAGAACTCATTGCACTGCCTTTTTACAAGCCAGGTAATTCCATGTTCAAAAATCCGCTCCATTTTATCCAGTATCGCATTATGTACAGACATATGTGACGTACCATGTTCAATAACAATATTGCGTTTTGCATACTTTCTCCCGAATGTTACTCCTACAAGAGAATGAATATAAAATCTAGTATTTGTAATCACTAAATCGTATTTTTGTTTCTTCAACATTCTCATCAGTTTACGGTATTCTCCGTTAAACTTTACGGTCGGAAACCTTCCATTCATCAGATTATAGCAGGGCAGGCGATATATTTTAATCCCATTTTCGATTTCAAATTCTTTCAGTTTTGAAATTCTAGATGTAACAATTGTAACATCTATCCCTTTTTTCTGCAGTTGCTTTGCAATATTATAAGTATACCGTTCAACACCTCCAACGGTAGGTAAATACTGTGCTGAAAAAATACATACTTTTTTCATTTTTAACTATCCTTTTGATCTTTATCATTACTGTCTGTTTCAAATTTCTCATCTATAGCTATTTTTTGTGACAATTCTTTAATACGGTATTCCAAATTTGAAATTTCGATTGTTGCCATAAACAATTTTATAATGACAATAAAGAGAATTACCAAAAAAATAAAGTTGGTAGAAGAATAAATTCCAAGCAGTTTAGCACCCCAAATCGTAAGTTGTGGAAACAAACTTATTACAATCAGAAGAAATGCAAACATGAGCCAAAAAATAGCATGTTCTATCTGAAGTTTCGAATTTCTTATCTTTTTGATCATAAAAACTGTTGTCAAAATAGAACAAACAATCAAGGCAATCCTAAATACAAGAGAAATCATCTTTCGACCTCCTCACTATTTATTATCTCAACCTCGTATTTTCGCTTTCTAAAATTCTGCAATACAATAATTGAAATTAGCATTTTCGTCATATACCAAATTGATTTTGTAAAATTCAGATAACTCTCGCCGGCAATTCTCTCTGCCATTTTCACCTGTACTTCTCCAATCTTTGCTCCCTGTTTAAGCAAAAATGAAATGGTATCAGGTTCTGGTCCATAATTAATGTTACTGGCAAATTCCTTAATCATGTTTCGATTAAATATACGCATTCCAGATGTCGGATCCATAACTCTGACTCCGGTAGTCATATGAATTGCCCATGAAATCATATTACTCCCCAGCATACGCATAGATTTCGGTTTTTTTTCCGTTACAAACCGAGAACCAATTACAATATCATATCCTTCATTTATTTTTTTGATCAGCGCTTCAATATATTCAGGCAAATGCTGTCCATCTGCATCCATCTGCATAGCATAATCATAATTTTTTAAATATGCGTACTTTAATCCAGTCTGAAATGCACCCGCCAATCCTAAATTAATTGGAAGATCTATAATTTCATATCCACTTTTATGACAAATTTCAGAGGTATGGTCTGTTGAACCATCATTTACAATGATATAATCATACTGAGGATATCTCTCAACCAATTCGTCAATTACTTTGGTAATACAATTTTCTTCATTATAGGCCGGAATAATAAGTAATATTTTCATTCTATTTTTCCTCATTTACAGCTTTCGTATAAATATTTTCTAGTTGTTTTACTGTTTCATATATATCGTAGTTGGCAGTTCTTATTTCTTCCAATCTATTTATGCGAGGTATGTTCTTATACATATCCAGAATTGTCTCAGCCCACACTTTTGCACCTGCTGCAATCTGCTCTCTCTTAACACACCGTGTCACTATAGCTTCATCCGGAACTCCTTCTGAAATCAAACATGGAAGACCTGCTGCTTGAGCTTCAACTGCTACAATTCCCAAACCTTCGTGAATAGAAGGAAAAACAAATCCATCCATCATAATCATAAGCTCAGGAATATCTTCTCTCACTCCCAGAAAATGTACCTTATCTACAAGTTTCATATCTTGCACTTTTCTTTTTATTTTATCTTCTAGTCCCCCGCGTCCCACTAATATAAACTCTGCTTTAGGTTCAATTTTCACAATTTCCGAAAAAACTTCCAAAAGAAAAGTATGATTCTTCAAGGGAATAAAACGTCCCACATGTCCAAATACAATTTTCCCCTCCATTCCTAAAGAGGTTTTCATTTTTCTTTGTATTTCAGAATCATAAACATACTTACTGGCATCAATGCTATTGTTTAAAACCTTAAACTTTTCAGAAGAAACTACTTTTTTTCCGTACTGATCTACACCAGCCTGATAAGAACATCCTAAGTAATAATCAGAGATCCATCTGTTATCTAATGTCATAATTTTGAAAATAATATCCGAAAGATTGTCCATTTTGTTAAGTGCATGACTATGTGCAATTGTATATCGTCCTAATTTATTTGCGACTCTTAAATATACAGATGCACTACTTCCAATATGTCCATGTACAATCTGAATTTCTGGATGCGCTTCCAATAACTTCTTAAACTGACTCTTATAAGACCCATAATTATATATTCTATATGGAATAATGTGAAAAATTCGACCTCCTAATTTTAAAATCTCATCATCATAGTCGCATTTATTTTCTACATGTACCAAAAAATCAAACTTAATTCTACTTCGATCAATATGACGATACAGATTCATAATCATAGTTTCTGCACCACCTCTATCCATTGCTCTTATAACGTGTAGAACATGAATACACTCACTCATTATTACAACTCCCTTTTTTACAAAAATCTCTCAAAAATGTGCTCTGCATTTTCTTCAATATCATAACCAGCACTAATAATTTGTGCTCTTGTGTCCTTGCGATGTTCTTTTAACAATTCTTCCATATCTTCCACCCATTTTTCCAACGGTGCCTCAAGACTTTCGAATTTTACTGACTCCGTAATCTTCACCTGTGTAGTAATAGTATCAGAAAACAGACATGGTAATCCTGAAGCCTGCGCCTCTATAGCAGAAACTGGAAGTCCTTCAAATCTGGATGGCATCAAAAGCAGATCAGCTGCCTGCATTAGCCGGTCAACATCTCCTCTATTCCCCAAAAACATAACACAATCCGTCAAACCAAGCTTTTTAACCTGATTTTTCACTTCTTCCATAAGCTCTCCATCACCAATCAACAGCAAAACAGAAGTTGGATATTTTTTATAAAATTCTGAAAAAACATTAACTAAAAAGCTATGATTTTTCTGAAAATGAAATCTGCCAACATTCGTAATAACAATCTTATCACTTATCTTAAGATCTAATCGAGTTTTCATTCTTATATTTTCATTATAGGAGTATTTATCTGTTTCAATAGCGTTATTAATCAGACAATAGTTGTTCTGTTTTACAATATTGTCACCAAACATAAATTTTCCAGCAACATCAGAGCATGCAAAAAAATGTGTAACATATTTGCTGATAGCTTTTTTGTGTTGTAAGTGAGAAATCAAAACTAATTTACTCCCCATGTTTTCAGAATTATGGCTATGTGCAATCCTAACCGGAATTCCATATTTTTTTGCTGCTTTTAACCAGGTAATATCTGAAAGTGTGCAGAAATTGCACCAGAGAATATCATAATTTCCTTTTTTTACTATTTCATTTACCCTACAGTTATATCCCAAAGGATTTTTTATTCTTTCTGGAACATAATGAATTTTTACTTCTCGTTTTAATTTTTCTCCCAAATATTGCGGAGTCCTATTCATAATAATAAGTTCAACTGTATATTTATTTTCAGGTAAATGATTTACATAATTTAAGATAAAGGCCTCTACGCCCCCATACATATTACTAAGACCATATATTAATATTTTTTTCATCTTCATATTTTAAAATATTTCACCAACCAGAATACTAAAATTTTTATTATTTCTGTTACTACATAATATATTTGTGACAGCCACTTTTTCTTAATCTCAAAGAAATATCTATTTCTTATTTTCAAGCGTTCTGCATAGAATCTCAAGTACCATTCTTTAATGCCCCCTGCTTTCCGTAACAGATCAATCACCTTATATTCGGAATAAATTGTTTGTTTTTCATTTGAAGAAAAGTTTTCCCCTGTAGAAACATGCGTATATAAATATTCCGGATTATAACTGATGTTTAGCTTTTCTCCAAACATCAGCATCCAGAGATACATATCATCAGCACAATTCTCCCATAGAATATTTTCCATCCAGAAAACAGGGATCGCACTTTTACGAATTAGGCATTGACCAGGAGATGCAATAACATTTCCAAATGCAACATATGGTGCAATGGTAGTTGCATCTTTTAGTGTCTTATCATTTTTAAATATTGGATAATTTTTCCCGGATATCTGTCTTTTTCCATTTGCTATTACCATATCAGTTTTATATTTTTGAATACATTCAAACTGACTTAATAGCCATCTTTCTGATACAATGTCATCCTGATCCAACATCCATATATATTCCTGACTAGCTTCGCAAATGCCGTTTACTCGGGTTTTATGTATTCCATAATTCTTATTGTTTTCGATTATCCGATAATATCCACTAATTTCTTTTAAAAATTCTTTTTCCAAAGCATCCCCAGGACTATCATTTATAAACAGAATTTCAATTTTCTCATCAAACTTTTTTTCATATTCTTTAATATTATCAGCTAACACTTTTGATAAATTTTCTAAATATTTATTTCCATGATAGTATGGAATAATTACTGATACACCCAACTTTTTTCCTTCCTTTAACTACTTACTTCTGAACTGCTTTACTATTTCTTTTATTGGTCCAATTATTTGGGCATTTAAGATATTTAATAATATAAAATACACTACCACACAACTCAATACCGTAACACAAATACTTGGAATAATAGTTAAATTAAATGTTCTTATATACAAGCCAACAGCAAACATACCAAGCCCAGCCACAGAATATTTCCATAATTCACCATACAACTTGACATTTCTATAAAATCTTCTCATTTTGATGCTCAGAATAAGATATACAGTTCCTTCCGCAATAATTGTTGCTACGGCTGCACCTCTTGCCCCATAAGGAATAATCAAGATAAAATTAAATAACATATTTACACATGCGCCTGCAATTGTTGAAATTAATGTATCTTTTTCTTTGCCAAATGGAACAAATATTTGAAAAACCAACAAGCCATTAATCGCTGATAAAACAATATTCGGGCTTAAAATGCACATAATTGGAACAGCATTCTGAAATTCAGCGCCACTAAAAATCGTAATCAACTCATTACTCAATAATATAAATCCAAATGCACAAGGTATGGCAAGTCCAATTAAGTAATTTACTGCATTATAAATAATCTCCTTGTATTCCTTCTCCATTCCTTGTTTTATGTAATAGGAAAGCCGTGGAATCAATACTGTACATGCAGAGGAAATCAAAGTCGTCAACGTCCTGTTGAGTTTTACTGCTGCTGAATATAAACCTACCTCAGTTTCACCTTTCATTGCACCAATCATTGTAGTATCCATATTCAAATAAATCTGTGACGCTACACTCATTCCAAAAATAATCAATATAGGAGGCAAATGTTTTTTTAACTCATAATGTTTTCTTCCAAAAAGTCTGATATATTTTCTCTTATAAAATATATTAAAAATATTTGATCCAACATTTGCCATCACTACTAACCCAGCATAAATAATATAGTCATCACGGCTGCGGACAAAGCAAAACATACATATGAGGGCAAGAACCTGAAATACAAACGTTCTGACGGTAATATATACATAATCCTCAAATATATTAAAAACCCAACTCACACCTATCAGATTAAAAATCATAGTAGTTCCGCATAGCAACAGAATATTCTGATAATTTTTTAACACAGGTAGGAAAGAGCACAGAACCAATCCTGCATAAGCAACAGCAGTCGAAATAGAATTGATAATAACAATCTCACTGCATACTTGATTTAATTGTTCCTTATTTTCACGTATCTTTGCACCTTCTCTTACAGCATACGTCGTAATGCCTAATTCTGCAAAAAGGACAAAATAATTCGATATAGAATTCGCATAATCGACTCTTCCAATTCCGTTTACCCCCAATACTCTGGAAGCATATGGAAATGTGATCAGTGGAAAAATAATACTCAGTACAGTTTTTATTATATTTATAACTGAATTAACTTTTAGCGATTTCGTTTGACTCATCTGTTCCCCTTATGTTTTCTTATGACTTACAATAATCTTGGTTGCAGAAAAAAGCTATATATTGATACAAGCCAAAATATATTTGCTGATAACAGAACAAGTTTCGAAACGCTTTCTCCAGATATCTGTATATATACTTTTTTGTTTGTAACCAACAACGCTACTAAATAAAGTAAGGGCAAATAGTATCTTGCCTGAACACCAGCTATAGATTCTACTCCCACTGGAGTAAAGCTTAAATACAATGCAACCCAAATTAATATAACTGTAATTATTATAACAAAAATAATAAATAATCTATACAAAGAACTGTAGGAAATCACACTATCCTGCTTATCTCTATAAATCAGCGTAAGTAAGAGTACCGGAAGCAAAAGCACAACCCATTTATGCGATAATACACCTAATGCACCAAAATTTAAGAACATCAAATTCCCTACAAAATAGTTACTTGAAGAAGGATCTCCAAGGTTTCTAAAATTATCAAACCTCAAAATATCAGTAACTAATAATTTTATAGTTGCCCATGGATGCTGAATCATAGAAAGCATCTGTCTTACAACACTTGTATCTCCCCCTCTGGAATCTCCTCCAAAAGATACATTTCCAGCAATTGTATTAGAAAATACAGGCAGAACAAATGTCATCAGTACTAACCCCAAAATTGTCAATATTCCAATCCAAAATATAACCTTATACTTTTTTTTCATTTTCTGAACTCGTGGTAATAGCAACATAACAAGAATCAATGGAATATACACAGCCTTTGATAGACAGCCTACAGAAAAAAGAAAAATCGAGCTAATCATATTTACAGCCTGATACTTTTTCTGTGAATAGAACATTTCATTGCACCATAAAACGCTTCCCAATGTTACACAGGCAAAAACCACTGCATCATACGAATAAGAAGCAGCTAAATAAATTGACGTCGGCATCATTGCTATAAATACCAAAAACAATTTCTTCTTTTTTGCTAATCTAATAGCTAGGAACATGATTGCAACATAAAATAAAAGATTTCCAATTTTCCCAAGCATATACATGTTTGAAAATGAAAAATTAAGCAGCATTCCAATTTTCATCATAATAGCCATAGGAATATATGCCAAAAAGGAATATGAAACAACCCCCGTCTCTTTTGTTTCCAAATGTAGAACTTCTCTTCCTTTTTCATTCATTGCAGCTCGCAATTCTGCATATTCCGCCTTCGTATTGCAACTTGGAGTTTTTTTATCTATTATAGTCTGTGTAGCCTCGGACCACTTTACATGCTTACCACTGGCAATACTATAAACATTCTGAAAATGTACCTCTTCATCCCAGGCATTATAAGTCGGCTGTGCATAAATTATAACAAGTAGCCCAAAGACGAGCGAAAAACAAAGGAAATACCATTCAACCTTTTGTACAAATTTTTTTTCAAATATCATTGCATACAATAATGCAAGCAAGCATACTACAAATAATACCCGATATTTATTAATCTCAAAACGATTTGAAAAAGCAACTGAATGTAATTCCGTTTTCTCTGGCTTATAAAGAGTTATTTTAATAGCTTTAACTTTCTTATTTAAATTAGTATAACTTTCAGAAAACCACGTACTAATATTATCCCAATAACTTACCTTTTCCGATTTGCCAAATCCATTAAGTTGCTGGACTTCCATCACATATGCATCATCACTTGCAAATTCGCCAACAAGTCTTATTTGCTTAATATATAATGCTTTATCTGTTGTAAAATCAATCACATATTTTTCATACTCACCTTCTTCTTCCAATTTCATATGTTCAGTAACATCCATCCAATCATATCCACCAATAATTGACTGAAAGTTGAAGATAATTTCAATAAAAGCCGTCAGTAATACAATAGCCAACACAGCCAATATTCTTTTGTATTTTTTTATATCTTTTGCTTTATTTAACAGTTTCAACCTTACTCTCCTCATAACTGATGTAAAAAACATAACTACTCAATAAGCTCAATGCAAAAATCAATGCACATGCCCATACATACGGATGTTTGGGGTTCAGAGTCTCAATTGCATATAAAATTGAATAATATTCCCCATAACTTCCAGATTCTTCGTATCTAAAATAACTTCCCGTATTTATATTTCCTAAAAGCGATACACGAGTCTCTGAAGAAATTCCTGTTCCCTTTATTACAACCGTATATTCTCCATCTCTTTTCTCGAAATCATTCACAAGAATTTCTACTGAATTCAGCGAAGTTCCTTCCGTCAATGAAGCCAGTTCTTTCACTGAAAAAGTTTGTTTTGTAAGTGTTTCATTATTATATTCAATAGCACAGGTAACTTTTCCGTTTTCATCGTCACCATCCACACCAAAATATAAATTTACACCATACAATTTTTCATCATATAGGTTAAATTTTAGTTTCATCTGTTTCTCATCTGTAATCGACCCAATTCTTGGAATACTATGTAAATTTCCATAACTACTTACATCAATATTAGATGTTAGAGTTTCTTTTCGCTCTATCGGGACTATGCAGGATAAAATCAGCGCCAAAAAGCATCCAATATTTATTACACGTAGTACCCATTTTAATTGTTTATTCATACTTTTTTCCTTTTTTTATAAATATCTATTAATATTTTCAATTGTAGCAAAAAATCCTAGTAAAAACAAGGCGTTTTTATTTGACGAATTCTGTTTCAAATAGTAATATATTTTTAAAGGAGATTATATTATGCCAAAAAAATTGTTATACTTTTTTTCATTATCTATTCTTTTCTTATTTCTATCAGCACTTCCAATAAGTGCTGCCGAAAAGGAGGATACTGTTTCTGTTAATGTTTTCAATAATATGTATTATGGTACGTTAGAAAAAAATAATGATGGTGAATCTGTTTTTTCATTATTTTCTGATCAAAGCGATTCCACATTTACGATCACTGGTAATTGGTCCGAGGCCTTAAATTCATTCGATGGTACCTGTATCATTTCCTATCAAGATGGAACCATACAGGAAGTCACATTCAAAAAAGGAATTATTAAAAAAGAGGTAAAAACTACTTTTCCAGATGGAACTTACCAAATTTTTGAAACCAAGAACGGTAAACCATGCAAAAAAATTTTTACCTACTCAAAAAATGGTACACTTTTAGATTTAGATTGGTTTGATCATTGCCGGTCAGTAAAGGAATTAAATGCATCCGCAGTTACTTTAGATTACGAAACATTAATCAATACACCGTATAACTACTCAGACATACCGGTTAAGCTTTCCGGAACTGTAGTAGAGCTTTATGAAATTCCAACACACGGTTATATAAAAATACGAGATACTGATAATCATCTATTTTTATTCAACTATCCTAATACATCTATCCAGTCCGCTTTTTCAACCAATATCGAAAATGTTTCAATAGGTGATACCATTGACATTTATGGTATGCTAGACAGCATAAATGATTACTCACAGAATCAGCTTTCCCTATACGAACATTCTCTTGGTTATCAAATGGACTTTGATACTTTTGAAAATTTGATTACAGATTCAGATTTTCTTGCAAGTATAAAATATTGTAGCACTATCGACGATAATGATTTAAAAAAGCCGATTCCAGTTTTCAACGCATATTACTGGCAAACAAATGAAACAAATATCGACCCGTTGCATCTTACTTTCAGCTATGAAGAAATTTGCAAGTATCCATATTATTACAAAGATGAGGATCTGTCCGTAACAGGCAAAGTTATTTATGAAGAGCTTAATTCTTCTGGCAACCGTGCCACCCTCCTTATCCAAAAAGGAAACTCTTCTGAAATATACGGAACTACTTACAAAGCAGAAGATTACTCTTCTTTACTAGGCAAAACAGTTTCCTGTTCTGGTTCAAGTAATGGAAATCGTAAAATTGCTTACTATAATATGGACACTCAGACAATGGGATACGCTCTTTTTCCTAACATTAAACTTTCTAAATTAAATTTAGTATCTAATTAAACTTCAAGGGCTCTATGTCAATAATTACAGTTTTGACATAAAGCCCTTATTTTAATTAAGCTTCTTTATACTCCATTCTTTTCTGCAAATAATCTTGCCATTTTCCTCGAAAAATAATCATATTCCTTGCGCGTCTTTCTCGAACCACAGTAGGTTCATCTGTACTTTGAGTTCCAAACTCATAGTGAAATACCAGACAATTACCGCAACAATAATTACGTAATCCTCTTTTCTGCAATTTCAAGCAAAAATCTACATCTTCGTATCCATAAAGATATTGTTCGTCAAATCCTTCACACAGCCAGAAATTTTCTTTTCTCACAAGTAAAACTGCCGCAGTTACACATGCCCACTCATGGTCTTCTCTGCTCATACAAGCATGCAATTCTTCACCATTATTTACATTATATGGTTGCCAATATCTAATATTTTCCCGTATTCCGTCACGAAAGGCAATTCCTTCATGCTGAATTGTGTACGATTTCCCTTTATTAATACTGTAATTTGGAATTTCAGGATAAACTAATGTTGCTCCGATTGCACCCACATTCTCGTTATTCAGCGCACTAAGCAGCAATTCATCAAGCCAGCCATCAGTTACTTCAGTATCATTGTTTAGAAATAAAAGATACTCTCCTTCAGCATAGTTTGCTCCAATATTATTTGCGGCTGAAAAAGAAAGATTTTCATCATTTCGAATCACTTTTATTGGAAGTACCGCCTGATATTCTTTTATAATGTCTAAAGATTCATCCTCCGACGCATTGTCGACCATAATGATTTCAAAATTGTCATAAAATGTTCTTTCATGCAAAGATTTTAATAACTTTGAAAGCTGACTTTTTCCATTATGATTTACTATGATGATAGATACCAAGGGATGTGCCTGCTTCAAGATACTCCTTTCTGGATGGCACATTGCTTCCATGTCTCTCTGTACTTTTCTGAAATGAATATTATCAATTTCTCGAAAAACTTCATTTCGCCTTACTTCAAAACTCATTTTTTGAATACAAGCTTTCAGTTCTTTATTCTCGCTCCTCAGTTTCGTTATCTCGTTATTACACTTCTCCCATTTTTTTATTAGCTTATCAATTATGGGCACTTTGTAAATTATTTTTTTTAAACTCTGCATATTTTCTCCACACTTTTCTCTAAAGATATCACTGTTCACTCCGCGCTCAGTAACACGTTTCGCGCCGAAGTTCTCGTTTTTTCTATTAACTTTTTTTCACAAAACAAACATGTCTCCTACCTCGACATCACCATATATAAAAGATAAGAAACTAAACTAATTCATTTGATTTGCTATTACTTTAAAAACTTTTTATTTATGGCTATTCTAGTTCTTTCTATTAACCATCTTTCTCCATATACCAAAATCAATGGTACTGCCACACCCACAATATAATAAATGGGCCATAACTTTTCAAAGGAATAAGGAAAACATTCCAGTGTTTCATTTCCAAGCTTCCATATCTTGCAAATCATCAAATCAAAACATTTGAAAGTAATAATATGAAGTGCCATAATATGATAGCTATTTTTCCAGCTGTACAAAATAATGTCCGTAATACTCCAACCTTATCAAATCCCTGAGCAATACAAATACAGAAAGTAATCCCCAGTATTGTAATTGGATAAAAAATCAACGGATGAAGAATCATGTTTGCCGACAATTCAACCATTCCTATATTGAGAGATAGAATTTTCCAAATAACAATGCCTAAAATTGGAGATAACCACCATTGTAAATATTTCATCATATACTGACGGTAATGCTGAAATAAATATCCCAAATAAATAACTGTAATTCCAAGAACAGAAGTCTGTATATGATACTGCAAAATAACCTCGTTATCATTTAACCAAATGCCAACTATAGCAGTTAAAACTCCACATAAAATATGCCATATTATTGGATATTTCATTTTTTCAGCATGATAATACAATAACATAAACATACTTACACCAATAAAAAACATTGAAACAAACCAAAATGCACTCAGCATAGCCTCGGATGTTCCAAAAATACATGCCTCAAATATTAGTTTTATAATATCTAATTTTCCATATACAATTGTATCACTCTTAAGTATATGAATTTTCAGAAAAAAATTATGCAAAAGAATAAACACAATACTATATTTCACATAAATGGGGAGTACTCCTCCTAACCGTTTTCCAATTTGCATATATGGCGTTATATCGTTACGCGGTTTAAAGCTCATCCCTGCAACAAAAAAGAATATCATTAAATGATATGTGTAAACAAATGGACCAATTGGAAAATTGCATCCTGGCAGTATCCAACTTGAATGTCCTATAACAATTGAAGTTATTCCAATCCCCTTCAATAAATCGATCAGAGTATCTCTTTGCTTTTCCATTCTCTTTCCCATTCTTTTTCAGCTGATAAACTTATTACTTTTGCAAATGTTTCTCCACAATCTCCACCAGTTCCCTTGCTCTCGCCTCAAAGGAATATTGCTCCTTAATCACCGGCCACTGCTCGTCGACTTTTGCTTTCACTTCTTCATAGTTGTTCTCAATTTTCTTCACGCACTGGTGGAATTCTTCTTTATTGCTATAGTACAGCACTGCTTCCGGAAAGATTTCCCTGAGCTCATCGCAGCAGTCAGATATTACCGGGAGACCGCAGGCCAGGGCATCGAAAATGCGATTATTCACAAACTGGTAATCCAGCATGTCTTTCCAGTGGTCGTTCAATGTGACGCGGGCACTTCGGTAAAGGGCGGGAATCTGGCTGTTTTCGATGAAAACGTCCTGTACCATGGTCTTATCTGGGCCTAACATGGCTTTCCAGCCGGCACCCCAGATTTTCAGCGGAAGCTTATCCTGTGCTGCCCATAATACACAGGGGCGGGCCACACCACGGGAATTTCCAATAAATAAATAATCTTTTCCACGGCTGCATTCAGCTGCCTGATCCGGGTAAAAAAGCTCAGTGTCTGTACACTGAAGCAATGGATAAACAGGAACCGTAAGCTTCGCCTGAAGCTCCCTGGCATAATGGCGGGAACCTACGCATACAATATCATAGAGCTGGTATTCTTCTTGGGTAACCATCTCCGGGTGGCTGATATTCCACATAATGTAGAGGCATTTGGTGTTTCGGCGATCCGGACGGTAAAATTCGCAGCCTCGAAGTACAAGAACCACATCTGCGTTCACTTCACAGTCCCAGTCTTCGTGCAGGTCAATTATAGTGTACATTCCCATTCGATCCAGGTAACGTTTCAAGGCAACTGCATACGCATAATCGCCCCAACGGATCTTTTTTTCCTCAGGAGCAGGACATTTGATCACCCAGATCTGGCGTTCTTTCGCTTCACGCTGCACCTGTGCAGCCCGTTTTCCCCAGTCGTCCCGGCGGTGCAGTTCCTGTGACACATATTCCTTCAGCTCCAGCATGGACTGGCTGTTTTTCTGAAGCTCCAGGAGGATTTTTTCCTGGCGTTTATTCTCTTTTTCCAGTTCACGCAGCTTATTGTCCATATAGGTGCGGCTTACCGGAATAAAGCTTCGTAATTTCTGTTTCAGGGTATTCCAAAAGCTCATATAGAAACTCCTTGTATAATAAGTTGTCAATCGGTAAAAATCTGTTTTTGAGTCTTTGACTTTTATTATAACGAAATATGACAGGAAACGCAACTCCCCACAGCAAATCACCAAACAGGACAGTAGCGCAGCGTTACTGCTCACTGGTAACGTTCCGCGAAGCGCGTTACTGTGAACGGATTGAACAGTAACAGCGCAGGCGCTCTGCAATTTTCTCCTGAAACAGTAACCCTTCACAATTTTTTCACGTTTTTTTCTACCTTTTATCACTAGGAAAGTAATTTCGAATTTGCTATAATAGTTTCACGACATCAGAGCATGTTTAAAAAAGGCTTTCTGCAAAATGTGCATCACAATTTGTGGGATATTTCATCCCCATCTTTATTCAACAAACGCATCAAACTTTTCTGACATTATAAATCTTAGGAGGATACCGAATTCATGCGAAGAAAAAAGAGCTTACTAATACCGGCTGTGCTGGCTTTTTCCCTTTGCACCGGTGCTGTTGTCCCAGTACTGGCGGAGGAGACCTCACAGACAGCTGATGCAGCAGATAATGAGCAAGAGACACATACACAGAGTGCTACAGATACTTCTGATTCCCCTTATGAAAAAGGCACCATCACAGACACTGATTTTCAGAGTGAATGGCTGAATCTGAAATTCACACCACCGGAAACAGTAGTCATGAATACAGAGGAAGAGCTTCAGTCTGTTATGAAGCAGGGCCAGACTACTCTGGAGGAAGCTTCCGGGGTGGAACTTGGAGAGGATGCTTTGTCCGGCACTGTTTATGAAATGATGGCTTCTTCCATCTCTGGTTTTCCTAATGTTTCCTTAGTTGTCGAGGATGCTTCTTTGGAGAATATGACTGTTGACCAGTATTTTCTGGCTGCACAGCAGATGTTGTATGCTACCGGGATGGGCTATACTTATTCAGACGTAACCGATATACAGATTGCCGGGCAGGATTTCCATGTTATGGAAACAAGTGTGGCAGTCAATGACTATGAAATTCTTCAGAAATATTGTACCCGCAAACAGGGAGGAAAGTTTGTCTCCATTATTTTATCATACACCACAGATACCACAGCAGAAGCAGATGAAATTCTGGCAGCTTTTACTCCATTAAATACAGACACGGAGCTGCGCCTGCAGAATAAACTATGGTCTATACTCCCTTAACCATAAAAGCCATAAAAATTGCATATAAAGCACACGAAGGACAATACGACCAGAGTGGGGTTCCTTATATTCTTCACCCGGTTCATCTTGCAGAACAAATGACAGATGAAACTACCACCTGCATTGCCCTGCTTCATGACGTTCTGGAAGATACTGCCCTGACTCTTCCTGATCTGGAAGCGGAATTCCCAAGAGAGATCACAGAGGCAGTCCAGCTGCTTACACACGCTCCTTCCGATGATTATCTGGATTATGTGCGCAGACTTTGCGAAAATCCGCTGGCTCGTAAGGTAAAGATTGCGGATCTCGCCCATAATTCAGATGAAACACGGCTTTCTTCCGTCACGCCGGATCCAATGCAGCTAAAGCACTGGCGGACGAAGTATGCAGCTGCAAAGGAGATCATACGGGAATACGAAAATATCCCATAAAGTACAACTCCAGACTATGTAAAAAGGTACTCTGTTATATTAATATCAATTATGTTGATACCAATATAACAGAGTACCTTTTTTATATTTTGCAAAAGCAACTGTTAAATTTTTATTATTTCACCCGCAAAATTGACCTCACCAGTTCCAGATGCGGCCTGTCTGCATCCTTCTGGAACACGGCCACATGGTTCAGGTCTGCGCCTCCATCTGTATATGCCGGAAAAAGAAAGCCGCACTCCGGCTCACCTGGCTCGTATTCATCTGCAAGAGGACAAATTACACAGATCAGATATTCAAAAACAGCTTCTGATTCCCCCAGCCGCTCCTTATCTGCTGCCTTTGCCGGAATATCATATCTGTCGTGGAAAATATAAACTGCATAAGGTCTTCTGCTTTTATAATTCTCCATTACAAGATCATAGAAGCTGTCCATAAGAGCATCGTTTTTCAGCCCACATTCCCGGATTGCCATCAAAAGCTGCCACACGGTTCCTGGCCTTCTGTCTGCATCTGCAAATTCATAACGTTTCAGATTTACATTTGTTGCTGCAAAAGGAACTACCTTGGCAAGCTCAATGTTTTTCTTCTTTTCTGCGGCGGACAGCTTTAAAAAATTCACGTTAAAGCTGCCGTCAAAGTCCCCGTCCTTATCCACATAACATCCCGCAATCCTTGTAAAAGAACTCCGGGCAACATTCATCCTCCTGGTCAGCGCCAGCATATCTTCACGGTCGATTTTGTTGGTCATGGTTTTCTCCTGTGTATACGCAAAATGTTTTTTCTATTTTACCATTCCTATATGCTATACACAACAAAAAGTAAAAATATCTCCATTTAAAGTGCTTTTCTAGTTACTGTTCACTGGTAGCATTCCGCGAGGTGTTTTTTGTGAACAAAGTTCACAGAAAACCCGAGAGTTGCGGCGCGAAATCATGCAAAGCATGATTTCTGTGCATCGCGAAGCGTGTTACTGTGAACGGAGTGAACAGTAACACGCTTTTCTAATCCGCTCCAACGCCTCTGTCAGCGTTGCCCTTGGACACGCCACATTAATCCTCTGGAATCCTTCGCCTGCTTTTCCGAAAATCTTTCCACTGTCAAGCCAAAGTCTGGCCTTATTAAGGATCAAATCCTCCAGTTCCTCAACAGTCAGGCCTGTCTCACGGAAGTCCAGCCACACCAGATACGTGCCTTCCAGATCTGTCATCTTTACCCCAGGCAGATACTTTTCCACATACTCTTTTGTGTAGTTGATGTTCGCCTCCACATAAGCATGCATTGCCTGGTACCACTCTTCCCCCTTGGAATAAGCAGCCTCTGTTGCCACCAGTCCCAGAACCCCAAGCTGGCTGATTCCTGCTGCATCCAGCTGCTTCCGGAATTTTCGGCGAAGCTCCGGATTGGGAATAAAAATATTGGAAATCATCATACTTGCAAGATTGAAAGTTTTACTTGGGGAAGTGCAGGTAATGGAAATATCCTGAAACTCCTTTTTCAGACCGGCAAACACCTGATGCTTTCCCTTAAAAACAAAATCCTGATGGATTTCATCACTGACAACGGTCACGCCATTCTTTACGCAGATATCTCCTAATTTTTCCAATTCTTCTGCGCTCCACACTCTTCCCACCGGATTGTGAGGATTGCACAGGAAAAACAGTTTTACATTTTCCTCCACGATTTTCTTTTCAAAATCCTGAAAATCGATGTGATAGCGGTTGTCTTCTCCCTGATAAAGGTTGCTGCTCACCACTTTTCTGCCATTGTCCTGAATAACTTCTGAAAAAGGATAATAAACGGGAAGCTGGATCAGCACACTGTCTCCCGGCTGCGTGTATGCTTTTACCGCCATCGCCAGGGCAAAAACAACTCCTGGTGTTTTGATCAGCCAGTCCTCCTGTATCTCCCAGTTGTGGTGAAGCTTCATCCAGCTTGCAATGATTTCAAAATAAGGAGTCTGAACCTCACTGTATCCGAAAATTCCCTCTTTTGAACGCTCTACCAGCGCATCCTCAATATAAGAAGAGGTCTCAAAATCCATGTCTGCGACCCAAAGAGGCAGCACATCTGCCGGTTTTCCCCTTTTTACGGCAAAATCATATTTCAGACATCTGGTATTTTTTCTGTTAATCACTTTATCAAAATCAAGATTTCTTTCCGCCATGTAATTCTTCCTCTGTTTCTGCAAATACTTTTTCAAATTCATCAAGAAGATCCTGTGTATCCTCGATTCCAACAGAGAGGCGAAGGGTTGCCTCTGTAATTCCGTTGCGTTCCCGTATCTCCTTCGGCACATCCGCATGAGTCTGGGTAGTTGGATATGTGATCAACGTCTCCACGCCGCCAAGACTTTCTGCAAACTTGATCATCCGCACTTTTTCCAGAACAGAAAGGGCAAATTCCCTGCTTTCCAGCTGGAATGTAAGCATAGAGCCAAATCCTCTGGCCTGCTTTTTCATAATCTCATATCCCGGGTGATCTGGTAATCCCGGATAGATTACTCTGATCACTGCGCTCTTTGTTTTCAGCCATTCTGCAATTTTGAAAGCATTTTTCTGTGCCTGCTCCATGCGGATTCCAAGAGTTTTGATACCGCGGAGGATCAGCCAGCTGTCAAAAGGAGCCAGGCCGGAGCCTGTGGTTTTAATAAGAAAACGAAGCTTTTCACTGATATCCTCTCTGTTGGTTACCAGAAATCCTGCCAGGGTATCATTATGTCCGCCCAGAAATTTGGTTCCGCTGTGCACTACAATGTCCGCTCCCAGTTCCAGTGGATTCTGGAAATATGGAGATAAAAATGTATTGTCTACTATGAGAAGGAGATTATGTCTTTTTGCAATTTCTGCAAGTGCCGCAATATCAGTGACATTCATCATGGGGTTGGTTGGAGTTTCAATATAAATTGCTTTTGTGTTTTCATTTACATAACTTTTCACATTTTCTTTCCAACAGTCGATTCTGGAAAAATGGATTCCGTTTTTCGAAGAAACATTGTCAAAAAGCCGGATGCTTCCGCCGTACAGGTCTGCATCTATGATCAGATGGTCTCCTGGTTTAAACAGCTCCATTACCAGAGTGATTGCTGCCATTCCAGTGGAAAAAGCCAGTGCGTCAATTCCGTTTTCCAAGGTTGCTACAATTTTTTCCAGATGCTCTCTGGTTGGGTTCTGCAGTCTGCTGTAATCAAAGCCTGTGCTCTGACCTACTGCCGGATGCTCATATGTTGCTGTCTGATAAATCGGAAAGCTGATAGAGCCATAATTGTTACAACAGCCTTCCTCTTCTTCCAAATGTAAACACTTTGTATTGATTCCTCTTGCCATGATTTTCCTCCAGATTCGTATGATCGCGTTCAGAGAAATGTTTTCTCTCTTTTTTGTCTGAACATATCATAGCAAGATAAGAGGATTTTGTATAATTCATTTTACCTTGAGTTCGTTATAGAATATTGCTATATCTGATTAGATACGTTAGATTTGGTGTATTGCCAATTTTGAGTGCGTTTGAAAAAGGCTTTCTGCAAGATGTGCGTCATAATTTGTGGGAATACTTTTTCAAACACACTCTAAAACACCCTCTGCACCAGCAGCATATACAAAATCGTTCCACCGCCAATACTAAGCAGTGTATTCTTTTTCCACTTATGCAAAAATACAATAAACAAAATCGCAATGGCTTCTGGCAGCCCATAAGTTCCGCTTCCGTTCCTTCATAGTTACACTCTTCGCGATGCACAGAAATCATGTTTCCCATGTTTTCGCGCCGTACTTCTTGGGTTTTCTGTAAACGAAGTTCACAAAATATCTCCTGGGATGGTATCTGCTGAATAGGAGCAGGCATTAATTACCAGCCAGTTCCCTGATAGCATCTGTCAAGGTCGTGTACTGCTCTTTCACCTGCGCGTAAAGCTCATCACTTCCTGCGGTTTCTCTTCCTCTTAATACCTCCGTAAGCTCTGCACTGACCTTATACAATTCTGTAAATCCAAGGTTCAGGCACACACCCTTCAGGGTATGGGCTGCACGGAATGCTTTCTCTCCATCCTGTGCGGCAAGACCATCTGTCAGCTCCCGAAAACTTGGATCATTAAGAAATTTCACCGCAAATCTTTTCACAAGCGCTTCGCTTCCCAGTCTTTTCAGAACTCCATCGTAATCTGAGCCAACTTTCTCATAACATTCTTTTATTGTCATTCCAGCCTCCTTAATTTTCATTCCGGTTCCCTATGTAACTGCTTTCTGCACTTTATTATATTAAATTGAAAGAAATTTGTCCACAGGTTTCTAGAGCGTGTTTGAAAAAGGCTCTGACATTACGCATCAGACCTGGAATACGCATTCTTCATCTGATTACTCAGCTCATAAAGCACTTTATTCAGTGTGTCAGAAGCCTCTTTTTTCACCATATCCGCAATTTCCTGGTTAGCCTGATGGCGAAGGGACATTCTCTTCACTGCGTCAGACTCTTTTTCCAAAAGAGCGTCATACTTGCCAATCAGCTGGTGGCCTTTTGACATTACACGCTCCTGATAACGTTCAATATGGAAAATGGAACTCTTATAAGAAGCATCTGCCATGGCACCGATCATGCGGCTTACCCAGTAGAAACTGTCAGTGGTTACTTCCCTGGTGGTGCTGGAAAAATAGTCCGGAGTGGTATCAATTGTGGCATAAAACGGCACCAGCACATTAAATGCATTGGATGCAAACGCAACCCATTCCAGAATATTGCAGTCCTTTTCCATGCCTGGTCTCATCTGGATCAGAGACAGGAAATCTGTACGGTTCACACCGATAGAACGGAATGCTCCGCGCTGTTCTTTTTCTCCATAGGAAGCATATGGATCATAAGAGGTTCCCTGATAATGGGAGGACAATACATATTTCACATCCTCTACAGTAATCTTTTTTTCCGGAATCATGCACCATGGCAGATCATCAGAATATGGAGTAAATTCTGCATTTACGCCATCCCAGATTTTTGTCTTCGGATTCAGGTTTCTCAGCATATACCATGCACGAGGAGTATTATAAACATGGTCGGAATCGTCATGGCTTCCGAACGCATCTCTTGGATTCAGTACACCATCCATGGAAAGATCCAGGTGATTTTTGCTGATAAATTCTTTCAGGTCAGCGGAACACATGTATTCCAGATCCGCATATTCCTCACATGGGCACCGGTATTTTTCCTGATCCCGCAATGCCTTTTCCAAGTCAAATTTATCAATTCCAAGCTGATTTGGCATTACTACATATGCCTCATCCGGAACCTTTCTTGCCATCCAGTGATGGCCGCCGATGGTTTCCAGCCACCAGATTTCGTTTTGATCCTGGAAAGCAATTCCATTCATCTCATAGGTTCCGTATTTCTCCAGAATGCTTCCAAGGCGGATTACCCCTTCGCGGGCGCTATGGATGTATGGAAGAACAATGGATACAATATCTTCCTCTCCGATTCCACCGGCTGCTTCCTCCTTACCGTCCTTTGCAGGCTGATAGGTTACCAGAGGATCCGCGCCAAGTACCCGGGGATTGGAGGTAATCGTTTCTGTAGCAGTCATTCCCACATTTGCCTCATTTACACCGCTAGCTGCCCAGATTCCTTCGCCGTCTACTGCATTTGGCACAGATGTATAGCCCATTGGATCATCTGGAAGATCAATTTCCACATGAGAAATCACAGATTTATATTTCCGCGGCTGTTCCTCTGGATGAACCACCACAAATTTTTTTGGCATATAATGACCGGAACCGGAATCGTCATTTCTTGCGATCATGGTAGAACCATCATAAGATGCCTTTTTCCAACTAAAATTGTAGTACAACCCATTTAAATTTCCTCCTGAAAATATTTCGTAATCTACTATGCTCTATGTTAGCACAATCGGGCATTTTATGGAATACAAGATTCCGGAAATCAATTATTTAACGGTTGTATTGCCTGCCATTAAGCTTTATACTTATCTTATTCCCGTAGCAAAATGATACGCGAAAGAATCCTGCCCATCAGGGCTTTTCTATAACTTAAAGGAGCATTCCTTATGCAGACATCTAAAGATTATTTGCATGTTTTTCTTGATATGGGCGACGCACTGTTAAACAGCGGCGCAGAAATTTTCCGGGTGGAGGACACCCTGAACCGGATGGGCTATGCCTGTGGTGCTACCCATATGAATGTTTTTGTCATCACGTCCAGCATTGTTATTACTATGGAATTTCCCGGAGATGGCGCACGGACGCAGACACGGCGCATTCATGAATGTGGGGGGAATGATTTCACCAAGCTGGAGCAGCTCAATGACCTGAGCCGTCGCTTCTGCAGCCATCCGGTTTCTGCTGCGGAGCTGCGAAATGAATTTGAGAAGATCAATGCAAACAGACCTAAGCCTCTTTGGAAACTGCTTGGAAGCGTTCTTGCAGCCAGCAGTTTTGCCCTTTTCTACGGCGGCACCATTCCGGATGCCATTACTGCCGGCGTTGCTGCAATCCTGATATGGAGCATACAAAAATATCTAAGACCAGTATGTATGAACGAGGTTACTTTCCAGTTTGCAGCATCTTTTCTCACTGGCTGCGCCATTTGCGGATTTACTTTGCTCTGTCCTTTCCTTCACATGGATAAGATCATGATTGGTGATATTATGCTTCTGATTCCAGGACTTATGTCAACTAATGCAATCCGCGATGTACTCATTGGTGATACCTTTCGGGTATTATCAGGCTGATCGCCGCGTTACTTCTTGCAGCAGCACTGGCACTTGGTTTTATGGGCGCAATTATTCTTTTTGGGAGGTTTGGACTTTGATCACAATGACGGTTATACAGCTGATTACCGGAGCTATCGGATCTGTGGCTTTTGGTCTTCTTTTTCACATGAAAACCAAATATCTGCCTCTGGCTGCTGCCGGTGGTTTTCTTAGCTGGCTAGTCTTTCTCTTTGGGAAGAGTCTGTGGGGAAGTGTTTTTCTTCCGGCACTGCTGGCTGGTTTTATTGCAGATGTGTATGCGGAAATCCTGGCAAGAATCTGCAAGGAAACTTCCACTTCTTTTTTCGTTACTTCCGTGATTCCATTAATTCCCGGAAGTACCCTTTATTACTGCATGAGCAGTATTGTAGAGGGAAATCCCATGCAGGCACTTAAATATGAGAGGGACACCTTTCTCTTTGCATTTGGAATCGCCGCGGGGATGAGTATTGCGTGGGCGATCTGTTATTTTCTGAGAAGTGTTAAAGCACGATAATTTCTTATTCACAGTTTCCGGATTTCCACCTTGCGATTCCGCCAGCCCTTTTTCCAAACCATGAGAAAAACCTGAAAATCCAGGCTGTCCCTGGCGGTTGTAAAAGGCTCTTCTCTTAATACCTCCGCATGGATTCCGTCCCGGGTCAGTTTTTCCTGCAGTTTTCCCGCTTTTGACAGCAGGCTTTTTAACTGCTGATCAGCCTCATTTCCAAAATTCCGGTCAGGATAAGCCGCCGCTGCGCTTTTTATTTTTCCGGTAAGAAGATCAATCACTACACTATGCTTATTCTTGTGTAATGCCCTGGCAAAAATCCTGGCGATAAATGGAGCTGGAAATTTCTTATAAACATGCAACAACCGAAGCAGCGAAAAATCCCGGGCTTCTTCTGCCAGCCCTTCCATTACCTGAAATGCTGCTGCAGACGGCTTCCAGGGGTCTTCCTTTGGCACAATATACTGTTTCGGCACTGCCGGATAACAGCAATAATTCAACGGTGGAAAGTCCGCCAGCTGCACAAGTGCCCTTTCTTCTTCTGTACAAAACTCTTCTCCCAGATATTCCAGCTTATCTCTTGCAATGGCGATCCGATATTCCAGCTGACGCAGATATTCATATCCAGGCACCCAGAAATGACCGATCTCCCCATAGTTATAAAGATAAACCTCCAGATCCAGCATTCTGAAAAACAGAGTGACTACGTTCTCCCCCTGCCATACTACCAGTATATATTCATCCCCTTCCTGACTTAAGGATGATTTCAGAGGGCCTTCATAATTCTCCAGATAAGAGCCTGTAAGTCTGGCATCCCGGAAAATGAGAAAGCTTTCTACGGCATCATTCATCAAATAAACAAGGCGGATATCACCTGGAATTTTCTCTTTTCCCACTCTGGCAAGGCTGTCTTTTTCGCCCTGTTTTCTCTCATTATTTTCATATGTCTCATAACATTCCCATTCAGCCTGTGCTCCGTTTTCTTTCGGAAACAGCAATTCAAATTGCTCCTGTTCCAAAAGCTCCTCCAGCATTTCAAATGTATCCTGCATCTTGTGATTACCTCAAACTGTTCGATTCCTGTTTCCAATTTCACTTTTTATTATATGGGTATCTGACAGAAATGTCAAAATAACGACAACAGATATATAGCTATAAAATAAATAGCATACAATTTACAGCTTACATTTTTCATATATTTTCTATATACTTTATATTATGGATAAAGAAGCTGTCGTTCCATAATATAAGAACCCGCAGGCAATCAGGAAGCGGTGAAACCGTTCCATAGATTGCCAGAGCATGTTTGAAGAAACTGTTTGAAAAGGGTTTTCTGCAAGATGTGCGTCAGAATTTGCAGAAGATTTTGTTCAAATTGGAAAGCAGCTTAAATGCGTGTAAAATCACAGGTAAGCCAGTTCGGCACCTGTTAAAAAGATTGGAGAACGAATATGAATCAGATTGATTACGAAAACTTAGGATCCCGAATGAAAGAACTGCGAATCAAAATGAAGCTACCCAGGCGGAAGTTGCCAAAGCTCTGAATGTAACTCCTGGCTACATCAGCAACGTGGAGAATAACCGTACTGCAATGTCCCTGCGTATCCTTATTTATTATGCAAGGCTGCTGAACATCTCCCTGGATTCCCTGATTGGCAGAATTGATTCTGAATACCGTGAAACTGCCCTGGACCGCGAGCTTTCCGAGCAGGTACATAAAATGAGTATTCCAGAGAAACAAAAGCTTCTGAAAACCATGAAGGTATGGATGGAAGAAGATTGATTCTGAACGTAAAAGGGGCTGTCTATTTCCTGACAGCCCCTTTTGTAACTTTATGGTGTTTATAGTATTATATCAGATTTTATTCCCCCCCATTTCTGTGATAGTATCACATACTTTTCTTTTTTGCCTTGCGGACCAGTTTTCGGATCAGGACTACAATAAGAATAATAATTACAAGGAAGAGCAGGCAGATCAGCACGATCATTACTGAGAATCTATTGGGATTTTTCACCAGATCAATAATATTTGTGCTGTCATCTACAACCTTACGGTTATGAGTGACTGCATAATATTCCGGTACATTAGCAATTCCATCCCCGTCTGTATCTTCAAAAGACTGCATGTATCTTGCAATAGCATCCCACGCTTTCAATTCCCTGCCATCTTCCATGATTGCCTGATCTTCCAGATTTTCAATTGGATTTCCGTTCTTATCCTTTGGTTCAAGAGACAACAGACCATAGGACATTTTCATTACAGAGCCAAGCATTTGTCCTGTATACAAGTCAGTCACAACATGGTACAGTTTATCATCCTGAATTTCAATTCTTTCTCCATCTTCTCTGGTCAGATAACAGTCCGTCACCTTATTCAGAATCATTCGATGAGGATTATATGTAAAATTCAGTCCGCTGCAATACAATCTTGCAGTTGTCATAAAATCTGAAACAGAAGCGTCTACTTCTGCTGCCAGCTTCAATTCTTTTCCTGTCAGATATGCATTGATAAGAGGATATCCTGCCACACCGTCTTTTCCAATTCCCAGAGAAAAAGAATTGTAAACATCCTCTACTGTAATATTGCCTTTTGTATATGTGTCACGGACCGTTCCGCTTGGCACAACCGCTACATCTACCGGATTCCCATCGTAATACTCTGAATTTTCCACAGCATATACATACGCATCAGACATAATATCGCCAAGATTCAGTTCTTCATGCTTTGTTCCCATCTCTTCCAGACTGTTAAATTCAATATCGTTCTGAGCCAGAACTTCATCCCTGGTGTACCCAAAATCTGCAAGATAATTGGTGTCTACTGTATCCATTAATTCATCAATCCGTTTCTGTGTTTCCTGATCCGGCTTGATCTCATCAGACACAGGAATCAGCTCATAGGAAGTCATTTCCCAACGCCCGTCCTCCTTCTGTGTCATTGAAAGTGATCCAAGATTTCTCCCATACTCACCGCAGGATACAATATATGTATTCCCATGCTTAATGGCTTCATTCAGCTCTGTATGGGAATGTCCACTGATGATCAGATCCAGATCCGGCACCTTTTTTGCAAGGATTTCATCCTCTGACTTATCCTCGTCCTCCCAGGTTCCGCCGTGAGACACACATGCGATCATATCCACATTCTCGTTTTTCTTAATCTCAGCTACCGTCTGCTTTACTGCTTCTACCGGATCTTTAAACAGAAGTTCACATGTAGGCGCACATTCCAGGGCATCTTTTCCAAATACACCAACCACAGCAATTCTAGTATCACCCTTTTGAACCACAACATAATCTTTCACGCCGTACGCTTCAAACGCTTCTTTGATCTGCTTCTGCCCATCTTTTAAGCCATCTTTCTCCATAGCGTCCCAATCCACATTGCACACTACGATCTCCGGCACTGTCTCACCGGAATTTATGGCTGCTTTCAGCATATTTGCCAGTCCCTTTGACCGGTAGTCGTATTCGTGATTTCCAAAAGTAGTCACATCATACCCCAGATATCCCAGCATTCGAAGCTCCGCTGCCTCCGTATCATATACAGTCTGGATCAATGTACCCATGGAAAAATCTCCGCCATCCAATACCAGGGTATCTGGATTGTCTTTCTTCTTTTCATCCATCAGGGTTTTTATTTTCGCAAAACCGCCAACTTCTTTTTGCTGTCCATCTACAATTGTTGAAAAGCTGTCCAAATGGGAATGAGTATCATGGGTAAACAAAACGTCTACCTTTTTCGTCCCAGCTGCTGTCACAGGAATATCCAGTACAAGCAGAAGCAGTATTGCAATTGTTAATACAATTGACAAAATTCGTCTCCGTGGCTTCATAATTTCTCCTTTTCGTTCAAAAAATTTTCTTCTGATTTCTACAGCATTTCTTCTGCCAGCGTCTCCTGATATCCGGCTGTCCTGAATTTTCTAATCAGCGCTGCCACCGGCTTTAACCTTTCATCCGTTATCCGTTCCAGTATTTTCAGCCGCTTAGGTGATATGACCTCTTTGGACCTGCATCTTTCGTAATCCGCGGCTTCCATATGCCAGTAATAAAATTCGCCCTTATAATACTGTGACAGTTTCTGTGCGATCAACACACCTTCCGGATCCAGATCTCCTGCATAATAAATCCGTGTTTCGGATTTTGCAAGTAAATCCAATGCCATCAAACCTGCCAGTCTTGGCTGACCGTTCATGCACATATATGCTTTTTCCTTATGATCTGTTTCTTCTTTTCCACAAAGCATGGCAAAAACCGAAGGATTTTCCACAATATATATTTCATTTTGGGGACAATAGAGTGCATCCCATTCTGTAAGCACTGCAAGAGGAACCTGTACAATATGCTGTTCTTTCGCAAAACCTGCCATACCTTTATGATAATTTCCATCTTTTTCACAGCCTGCACCTGATACAGCATGGTATAATTGGAAACATCGTCCAGCATGATTCCTGCCAGCAGATAACTTTTCTGACGCTTATACGCAGGAAATATTGCAGATGTCTCTACTGTAATTCTTCGTATTTCCAAATCCATCTGTATGATCTGATATAAAAAATTCCCATCTGCTGTTCCAATATCAAACGCATGTGGATTGCCTGTCCGCATAGCTGCAAATACGGCAAGGTACATCTTTGTGCTGCGATATGGCAGATTGTTATAGATTTCTGCTCCAAGCCGCAGCATCTTGTCCCATTTGGCCAGTTCCTGACTCCCGTTGTCTTTCACAATGCTTCGCAACGATTCTAAGGCTGTCTCTACAGGAGTTCCTTCATAGTCTCTCTGAAAAATCTCCCATATACGCTCTTTTTCCTGTTCCCGTAAGGATTTTTGCTCCTGTCTTCCAAGCAGTGGCTCTTCAAAAAAATTCTCCAACAGGCATTCCGGCGTTATCTCTTTATATCTGCTTGTTTCCAGCGCCTGTCTGAATTTTTCTGAGGACACCGTTACACTTTTCTGACTGTGAAAAGATTTTCCAAAAAATCCTTCCAGTTCTTCAATATCTGTTGGTTTCAGATTCTTCAGAATTACTTTCCCACCAAACCTTCCGTAAGAAATATATTTCTCCCGGAAGCCTTTCAGAACCTTCTCCCAGACCGGGCTCAGGTGAAAATAAGCCAGACAGTCTTTCATTTTATTTTCAGATTTATACTCCTTCTGCCTGTCCAAGCTCTATTCCTCTCTGTTCAACTTCTTCCTCGTGTTCTAACAATTCTTTCCTGTGACCATTCCATAAATAAGGCATAACGGTTACAAATTTCGCATTTCCCGGACGGATTAGCTGATAGATCGCCAATGCATCCAACGTATCACAATCTCCCCACAGAACCTGTGAGTTAATAATAAAATCAAACCGGAATTCTGTCATCAGACGGAACATATCACGAATATTCTTATTATCTACTCCGGCAAATGCCTCGTCCAGAGATATCAATCTCGGTGCATCTTCCCTTCCTCCCTGATACTTGGCCACAACTGCTGAAAATAGCGGTACATACATGGACATTGCCTTTTCTCCGCCACTGAAGGTTCCGAATACGCTATTTGTCAGCTCCTTCTGACGTTCCCCGTTTTTCTGGGAAAACAGCTGGAATTCAAACCATTTACGGTAATCCAGCGTATCCTTCATGATCTGATAGAAGGATACCATTCCTGCACTGTCTTTCGCATTTCTTCGTGCCTCTGCCACCTTGGAACGGAAATGGGCAGACAATCTGGCTGCCTCATCTTCACTCATCAGCCGATAATCTTTCTTCAGTAATTCTACCAGTTCTTTCGTATCCAGCTGGTCTTCCTGTTCTGCAGTCTTACTTCGCCATCTAAGGCTAAGCTTTAATCCGCTGGAGGTATTCATACCGTTCATCAGGGAATTCATTTTCTGTACCCATGTATTGGAACTGTTAATCTTTCCACGGATTTTTCTGCTTACCGTATTGGCAAGAATGTCTTCAAACAACTCCCGGTCTCCATCTTTGATCAGATTCTCCAGCTCTGTGATATCTTCTTCAAGATGCAAAAGAAGACTGGCAAATGATATCTTTACACCTTGGTATCTGGCTGAAATATCCAGTCGCTTTGCAGGAAATTCCGTTTGTTCTTCTTCCGTAAACAGCTCATTCTGCATTAAATGATAGTCTGTAAGAAAGCCTCTGTTTTCAAAGTATACTTTATTCAGATCACGGATCACACTGTCTTTGTCCAGCGCTTTTACATCTGATTCCAGATAACTTCTGATATGTGCGGCATCTTCCGGTATCTCTTTTGGTATTTCCACATAATGCAAAGCCTTTTCCATATCATAGCATTCTGAAAAATATTTCGTTTTCTTTTCATATTCTTCAATTTTCTTCCGGGTTTCATCTAAGCGCAGTGTCAGTTGTCCCACTTCGTCTTCTTCATGTGTCTGTCTGCTTACGCATACACGTAATTGCTCCGGATACTCCTGCAGCCAGTTAATACATGCATCCAGCCGTTCTTTAATTTCTTCGTAATCAGTCAGACGCAATTGTTCCTGAATGGAAGCCTGTTCTTCTGTCTTTCTCCTGATTTCTTTTTGAATCTCCTGCAGATCATACCGTATCTGTTCCATATCTGCATCCAGATCTTCCAAATGTTCTTTTCGCTCTCTCAGATACATCAGACTTCTAAGATACATTTCGTGTGCGGCAATCAGGCTGATCAAATGCTTTCCATATTCCTCTGCTGCTTTTTTTGCTTCTTTAAATATATCATAAGAACAGGTCAGATATAATGCTTCTGCAATTTCCAGTGCTTTCTTTTTCTTTTCTTTCAGTATCTCCACTAGTTCACGGATCTGACACTCCAATTTATCACTCTCGCGCTTCAGCTGTTCGCACTCTCGTTCCTCGGCTTGCAGCATCCGAAGGGCTTCTCTCATGTCTGTGTCTTTCGGAAGATTCTCGTATTCTTTTCTGAGAATAGCTTTTCTGTCAGACAGCTTTCTATGCAGTTCCTCCAGCTGCTGTAATGCAGTTTCCAACTCTGTGATTCTCTGTCTGCACTCTTCTATCTTTGCCTGTCTGTGTTTTTCACGGGCCTTTGTTCCAAGGAATCCTGCCTCATATTCTCCTGTTACAGTTCCGGCAAGCACTCCCATTCCGTAGGTTCCATCTTCTGCAACGGTAAACAAGCTCTCACTATCATATGCAATGCTTCCCAGGATTCCGGTGAGACGCTGATTGGAAAATATGTCATTCACTTCTTCATTCAGTTCCAATACATCCAACAGACTTCTGTCTGGCTGCAGATTCTTCTGACTGTTCTTGCAGACAAACAGATAGTGATCTTCACATCCTTTTTCTGTTTTCAGAACCTGCTCTTTGTATTGCTCATCTATTACCAGTGCATCCAGAATTCCCATCTTTAATAAAGCTTCTTCCAAACGGTTACAGGCTTCTTCTTCCAGATTATCTCCAAATTCTATAACCTTGTAAAATTCCTGATATGGAATTCCAAGAGCATCCAGTCTCTTACGGTTACGTATAACTGCCTCTGAGCGTTCCGGCTGTGGTTCTTTCTGATTCTCCCATTCAGCCAGATCAGCCCTTACTTCTTCCAATTCCTTTTTTGTATTCTGGCTCTCTGTATCATTTACCGAAAGTTCAGCTTCGATTTCCCCATTTTTCTTGATCCATACATCTGCAATCCTCTGACGAACTTCAGCAAAATCAGAAGATTCCTTATACGCATCTGCAAATATACTTAATTCTCTTAATAATTCTTTTTCTAATGCCAGCTCCTGGTTTGCACCGTTCCACTGATACAATGCTTCTTTCCATTCATTCTGTGTCTGCACAAATACAGATTCCAGTTCTGACACTTTTCTCTGAAGAGTATCCAGTTCACGAATCCGTCTTTCTCTTTCTTTTATCAGATCATCCTTCTGTCTTTCCAGGCGATCTGTCTCTGCCAGTATCTCTGTTCCCTCATTAATTTTTTCTTTTGTGTTATCAAATTGCTGCTGGTGTAAATTGAATTTGTATGGTTCTTCCGGATGTTTTTCCAGCTCTTCCTTCATAAATGCATGCTCTTCAAAGGCCATGGTATCAGCCTCATCCTGCATCTCTTCTATAAGCTCTTCCAGTTCTTTTTCTTTCTCATATTTCCTGTCTTCTTCTGTTTTGATCTGATTCTGTGCATCCTGATATTGAGTCTGTTTCTGCTCCAGGAATCTCTGTTTTTCCATTAGATTTTTTTGTTGTCCGTTTAATTCCGTAATCAGCTCCGCTTCTCTTCGCTTCAATGCTACAGCGTCACTTTTATTCAGAGATTCTTTTTCTTTCTCCATGGACTCACGTTTCACATCCAGCTGCTGATGTTCTATTTTCAGAGCTTCAATCTTCTTTTTGCATTCACACAGCTTTTTCTCCTGTTCTTTTTGCTGTGTCCTTGCATTTTCCAATTTTAGCCCAGCCTGTTCGCAGCGTTCTGCTTTTTCATATAATAATTTCTGATTATATTTTGAAAATACTGCCTGAATCTTTTCTGCTGCCTGTCTGGCTTCTTTCCTGTTTTTCAGATTCATGGTCATGGTATCCATATTTTCAATGGCTTCCGACATAGGACGCAGGTCATCATCAGACAGGGGCTGAAGGGAATCACTTAAAATATCATTGATTACAGATGGCTTAAAATCCTTGGAAAGCTTCGGTGTACGCAGCTGAATCAAAAGATCTATCATTTCCTTATATTCTTCTGTTGTCTCAAATCCGAAAATCTGGCGGTTCACATATTCCATATAATCAACCTGTCTGTCAATAACGCGGCCGCCATTCCCAATTCTGTTTTCCAGTTCTTTTTTGGAAAGTGTAACCTTTTCTCCTGAATCCTTGTATAAAAAGAAATCCTTACCGATACGTCTTCCATCGGTCAGGCTAAAATACCATTTGTCCAGATTCTTTCCTCTTCTTGCGCGGATACCCATTCCAATTGTTAAATATGTGTCACTGTTTTGTCTTTTAAGTTCCAGATACAAATAGCCAATGCGTTCTTCACGTCCGTCATCTTCTTCCAGAAGATAACTGCTCATCTTACGATCCCTGGAACCGAAGGGATCCAGTCGTTCCGGACTCATATTTCCATCCAGAAGAAGGGGCACCACACTCTGCATGGTTACTGATTTTCCCGATCCGTTTGAACCTCGAAGGAGCATTCTTCCCTTCACAAATGGGAATTCCTGTTCGTCATAATACCAGAAATTAATCAGCCCGATTTTATTTGCCTGCCATCTGCTATTCATCATTTCTTCCTCCCATATAATCCTCCGGATAACTTCCCTGTATTTTTCCGGTGAGCGGACATATTTTTATCTGATGAGCGGCCTCTTCTTTTCTTATAAACATCCACAACTCCATCTCATCCAACACACTTTTTACAAATTCCCCTTCCGGCATCTCGCGATAATTTTTCGAAAATCCACTTCCATATTCCTGTTTCATTTCTTTTATCATATTTTCAAATTCAATCCCATCTATAAGACAGGTTTCATCCAATCCGGTTTTCCATTGACCCTTCTCAATTTTCTTGCGTATTTCACGAAAACACAAAAGCAAAATATCGGATATGGAATTATTGCCGGGAAATACCGTTCCCATCCTGCAGTCGTCTCCGGATAGCAGATATGCACTTCCTTTATGAATGTGCACATGACAGTCAAATATCTGCTCCAGTTCTTCACTTAATCTGCGTCCGTAATATTTCAGATATTCAAAATCCTCCGATGAGCCATCCTCTTTGTACATACCAGGTGCAAAAATCAGTCTTTTATAAACCCTGTGTCTTCTTGCAAAGCCTCGGTCTTCATCCACTTCAAACCAGTCACTTTCCTGAAAATCTTCCGGTTTCGTATATTCCATAATGTCTTTTGAAAAGCTCTTCATAAAATACCTGGATGCCCCTGTATTTTCATAAAGCACTTCTCCTCCTTCATCGTCCATGAATGCCTCGTCTTTTCCATCTGTAACTCCAATAAGCCCCTGATCTGCTGCAAATCTCATTACACGGATCAGCTTTCTTCTGTTCGTATACAATGTCCAGTCAGAGATTTCCCCAGGCAGATTTGCAGTAATATATTCCGTCAGCTGTGATATGATAAACTGCTCCTGTGCATCTCTGTCTTCCAGAAACATCAGCAGAATACAGAGATAGGCATATTCTTCTTTTGAGGAAAATTTCTGGATCCCCATAAAGCTTTCCGGTATCACCGGAATCTTCTCCATCTTTATCAGAAGTGAATTGTCAATGATCTGGCAGCCCATTTTCTCTGTAGTAAATTTACGCAGTTCTCCAAGGGCATCTCTTAATTTATAATAGGTTTCCTTATCTCTGGATTTTAATACCCATCTTTTATTTAACAGGATCTCCAGTTCCTTCATCACGTTTCCTCCTGAAATACAATTGACAGATCAGGCATAGTAAAATTACCATCCAGACAATGCACAACACAGGTCTCATCTGCCCGGCTTCTGTCTAATATGTATCTTCTTCCATCATCCGTTCTTGCAGAAAAATCCGCAGATTCCATGGCATCCGACAGCCATTTCAAAAGGATCTCTCTGATTCTTGGTTCCAGCACCGGTAATTCTCCAAAATGAATCCTTCCATTTACTTCCAACGCCTGCAATTTTTCCATTTCTTCTCTCTGTTTTTCCAGCATTTTACGTCTTGTTTCCTGCTTTTGCTCTGCTGATTCGCGGATCGCACTTCTTCTGGATTTCTCCCTGTATGTACGTATCCTTGGCTTTAAACTGATTTCCATGGGTTGTTCTTCGTATACTCCGATATTCATGCTATCCGTTTCACGTACCAGATCTCCGGCAATATGCTGCGGGCACTCCATGCCAAATACCATTGCAGACATTTTGTGGGCTTCTTCCATATCCTGGCATTTCAAAAATAATTCTGCCACTTTGCGGTATTCTTCTTTTCTGTTAGCACCTAATGCATTCTTTTCACTTAACTGCGCTGCATATCTTGTGATCCTGCGAATAATATCATTTGTTGCATCAAAAAGCTTTCCCGCTTCATTCTCCTGACCTTCCTTTCCTACAAACCAGTCATAGATACTTTGATAACGGCCCTTTACTTTCTGCCAGATCATTTCCTTCGATACTTCCACATCCATTCGCGGTATCGACAATTCATAATCAACTACTTTTTCAAATACCTGGTTTTTCATCTCTTCCTTCTGCTGGCATAAGCTTTCTTCTATCACACCCACATTTCTCTGTAATCCTTTAATAAAGCTGCGCAAATATTCGATCAACCGGTCTTTAAACACCAGAAACTGCTTCGTATGCATCATTTCTTCTGCCCGCACACTGTTCAGATCTCTGATATAGTCCTGATAATTCTGATTCAGACGTACAAAATCATTATTCAGATCTGTCCACCAGGTATATACTTCATTTTTATCTCTTTCCACCATCTCCGGAAACCGTTCTATACCTCTTCGTATCCGCTCCAATAATGTGGGCTCTAAGGATGCACCTTCAATGAACAGGTTCTCAAGTCTAAGCACCAGACGTTCTATCTCTACACTATATTCTGTCATCTGATAGCGGTACTTTTTGTTCTTAAATTCTTCAATGGATGCCACCTTTTTCGTATCCTGGATCGTATTCAGATTCTTCCATTCTGTCAACATTGTGAGATCCTGCTGACACTGCTCTGGTCTGTAATCTGCAAAAAAAGGATCCTTTATCATTTCTTCGTAAACCTCTTCCTGGTACAGCCAGTATTTCAGTTTCTCGTAATGTTCAAAAAAAATACGCATAATACAGCGATATCTGCTTACATTATCTGCATTTAAATATTTCGCTTCTGTCAGTGGTTTGATTAATTTATCTGATACCTGCATGAGGCCTCTCCTTCTTTTCATACATGGGGTTACTTATATATAATGTCGGGGGCAAAAGTCCCCGACTACCATACCTGCGGATTGTTTCACTGATTACATTGTACCAAGACGTTGTCCAGTCGACCAGTCCTAATCTGTAAAAGCTGCTATTTTTTTGCAACAGAAAAAAGGCTGCAGGAATTCTATCCTACAGCCAATTTCGCTTTTTTGTTTATTTCACTTTTTTATTCAAACTCGGCAAGTCCAAAGATATTCTTAAACATATTTATTTAAGTTTTGTATCTTTTTTGCCATTATTTTATTTCAGTTGCATATATTATTTTGGCTCGCTGATTTTCTGTTGCCAATTTGTTGCCAGCTTATTGTAAATGATGTAAATAAGTTTGACAACATTTATTTTGAGAACACTGCATCATTTCTGGAAAGAAGGTACACACAATACTGATTCATGCTGATTCCTTCTCTCTGCGAATGCTCTGCCAGTGATCTGTGCAGACTTCTCGGAATTCTCAATTTAAACTGTCCAGAATAGTCTTCCAGACTGTCTGGTTCATGAATCTCTACACCATCTTCTAATGCAGCTTCAATCCATGCTTTTTTTGCATCCAGTGCATTTGCTACCGCACTCTCCACTGTCTCACCACAAGTAATGCAACCAGGCAAATCCGGATAAGAAACTACAAATCCGCCTTCATCTTTATCTTCCACAATTTCCATACGATAGGACATTGCCATATAATCATTCAGCGTCTTCATCATTCTTCGCCTCGCTTTCTACAATCTGCCTTACCATTTCTACATATACTTTCTTGATTGGTTCATGCTTTGGTATTGTAATTGGCATACACCCTTGTTTTCTGAAAGTATAATGGCTACTTCCACTTCTTGGTGCATTCATTTCGTATCCATAACTTTCCAATACCTTCCGTAACTCATCAAACCGGAGGTCTTTCGATAAATTGCATATACGTGTTATCAGTTTATCCCATTTTGACATTTGTCATACCTCCTATCTATATTATATATGGTGTCATATGTGGTGTCAATCAATTTATTATATTATTCCATGATGATTCTACGTTCCTAACAACTTCTATTGGTTTTCCCTGAATTATAGTCTCTCCACCTTTATTTCCTGCATTTCTTCCTACATCTACAAGATAATCTGCTACATGAGAAATAAATTCTATATTATGTTCAATAATTAATACAGGTATATGTATTAAGTTAAAAGAATAAACCCGTAAACAGCAGATCCCCTGCAAAGCTTGAAAACTCTGCAGGGGAACACATAAATTTTATTTTCCCTATGTAATCATCTCCGGTTTCATCTTTCAAAAACAGGTATATCCGAAACATCCCGCTTTTCATTACGGATATAATCCTGATTATACGGGAATCTGGCAACCTTTGCGCGAACCTTCATCTGGCGGGTTCCCGGCGTTCCCCAGAGTATTTCAAGCTCCGTCCCTTCTTTGGCAAATTCTGCGGAAATGAAGGCCAGAGAAATCATGCTATTATAGGTATAAGAGATGATTTTTCCGCTTGTGATCCCGATCTCCTTATCTGCAGCCAGCACCTTATCCGCCCGGTACTCAAAACCAAACTCTCTGACACAGAAATAGTATTCAAGAGCGCATGGTTTGGTAATATCCTCGCAGGGTTCCTCCCCAGGGCTGAGCATGGTTGCAAAGACTTCTGCCACATCCTCGGCGTTCCACTCCAGGGTTACGCATTTTTTTTGGGGCTTTTTCGACATTTCAAGGAGGGCTTCTTTTCCAATGAAGTCATGATTGTATTTAATCAGGAAATCCCATCCCACATCATAGGGAGTAACAAAGCGAGCCTGAAGATCATCCCCCACACTTCCGAGAAGCCTTCGATTGAGATTGAACATGGATAACTGAGGCACTGTGCGCATATATTCTGTCATTTTCTCGCTGGTTTCCAGCCACGGAAGCGGATAGTGAAGATTGATATTCGGGAATCCGGCCTCCGTATGGTTAAACATGTTATAAGCCTGGAGCCCAAGCTTTCTTGCTCCCAGCTTTTCACCTGCCGCCCATACCAGATTATAGATCTCCGCATAATCCGCCATATCTCCGTGAATTTCATAAGCAAGGTTGCCGGACATGCCAAGCCGGATGATGCGTACCTGTTTTCCGTTTACCTCCTGGATTCTATGTCTGCCGAATTTGATGTCGTGAAGATTAGCCTGGAATGCGTTTTCCAGAATCTCTAAGGACTTTTCACCGTCAATCTGGATAAAATATTCCTTTCCGCTCATGTTTTCGCCATGCACATCCAGATCTGATGTATTGACATAATAAGAGATCACCGGATCAAGCCAGTAGGTTCTGTAACGATCTTCTCCGATACGGATTACAACGCCGTCTGTCAGAATCTGACCTTTCTCATTGCACATTACGGCATGGCGTATGCCGTTCATTCCCAGCGTGGTAAAATCATTTGTACAAACCTGTCCCATTAATTTAACGGCATCCGGTCCGTATACATCATAAATGGGGGATGTCATAAGCGCTGTTCCAATCCATGCGCTGGTCTGATATGCCTTGATCTCATCCTCCACGCCCGTATAAGCATATGCCGTAATAAAAGATCCCTGTGGGAACAATAAGGTGGCGCCTTCCAGCGCCGGATTCATCATTTCTGCCATTTTTCGTCCTCCTACTGTTTTTAATTATCTGTAGATGTTCTTGTTCCGATTAAATGATTTTCCATATCTTCAAACATTTCTCTTACCGTGATGGGCTTTTGCCCTGTCAGCTTTTCAAAATCATCTGTAAATGTACTCATTTGATTCAGACGGATTGCCCTGCCAAAGGACACCATTCCATCTGAGCAAAATGGAAAGTTCTTCGCCGTGTCCGCCCACATTTCCTCCGTTGTCCTTGGAACGCCGATGGAGTCAAAGAACTCATACATCTCATCATCGTTGATATATTGATATTCCGTCTTTTTACCCGTAACCTCCGAGGCGATTGCCATGTACTGTGCAATTGTCAGAAGCTCGGCTCCATTTATATCAACAATTCGATCTTCCCAATCAGACATTGCCGCACAGGCCGCCGCAAGCGCACAGTCATCCCTCGAAACAAATGCCATTTTCCCATCTCCCATGTTATTGCGGATGATGCCGTTTGTATTTTCAACTGCTTCCACAAATGTGGAGACCATTGCTTCCGCATATTGGGAATCCCGAAGAATCAAATAATGGATGGGCTGTTTTTTGATATACCTTTCGGTCCATACATGATCGTTTACTTCGTAAGCATTGATATCCTCATGTCCGGCTCCTACAATCGATGTATAAACCAGTTTGTTTACACCTGCCGCCACAGCCGCATCAATTGCAATTTTATGTGCCGCTCTTCTTTTCGGTCCAACGAATGGCATGGAGATCAGAATAACTGTATCCGCATCTTTAAATGCTTCCGTCAGTTTTTCCGCATTGTTAAAATCGGCAATTCTGGTTTCAATGCCCATTGCCTGGTATTTTTCAAGACCATTTTTTGTTGGAGCCGTAAAAATCAAAGCTTCATGAGGATATTTTTCCAGCAATACACGGGCTGATCTGCTTCCAAAATTCCCGTCTACTCCATTTAACAATATCTTTTTCATAAAAAATAATCCTTTCAACTATATAGTTATAATATTAAAAAATCGATACCCCTTTATAGGATGCTCACTCAGCTCTTTTTATTGCCTCCCTCCTTTTGTCTGAATTATATTATCTCCTCTCTAACTGTCGGCGCCTGAACAGTGTTTCCTATATATTTATAGTAAGGCAGTTGCCATCTCCCGTCATCAGTTATATAATTCATTTATACCGTCTTTTTTCGTCAAAAATAACCAAAGGAGTTTTTTGCAATGAAATCTATGAGCATTTCTGTCATCCTTGACTGGATTCCTGATAAATACAGGATTTTTTATAAATCTACGGTCTTAGATCAATTATTCCGGCATGCCCGCATGCTTGATGATTCCATGGAAATAATCGATAATGATTTTCTGTATTTAACACAAGAGAGCTCTTTCCTTGATAGGGAATGGGATATACGTAAGCCCCGTTTCCTGATTTTCTGTACCAAAACCGGATCAAGGGAGGGACAGATAAACCCTTCCTGGATGGAGCATGCCGCCATCTTATATACGGACGAGCCTTTTCATAAGGTATTCCGTGAGTTTCTGGATATTTTTGATAAGTACTATGCCTGGTATGAGCAATGCCTAAATATAATTATCGAAAACAAAGACGTTTCAGATCTGCTTGATTATGCGACCACCTTTCTTTGCAACCCGATTGCCCTTTTTCTCCAACCGGAAAGCTGCTGCATTATACCGGGAAATTTCAGGAAAAAATCGAGGGAACTCTCTGGGACGAGGTTATCAATTTCGGCTTTACACCGACAGAATCCATATATCCTGACGAACACCAGAGAGTTATGCAGGAAATTCACAGCGGAAACCGCTTAATCTCCAGCGTCTTTCGTCAGGATCCATCCCATCACTCTCTGACCGCTCCGCTTTATTTTGAGGGAAAAAACTTTGGAGCATTCGGTACGACAGATATAAACGGTCCCTTTACGGAAGCACAAAAGGCTTTGTTATTAGAAGTCGTTCATTTTACAGAGCTTGCTATGAATCACCAGATTCAGCCTTTTCTTTTGCAGGATGAAGAAAACTATTATGTTATACGGCTTTTACAGGGATATCCGGCAGATGAGCTTTCTACCTCTTATTATCTCCAAGCCAGAAATTATACGAACCAGGATATTTGGTATCTTTATCAATTTTCCCTTCCGGAATCTGACGTCTCGGATACCCGTCAGTCTGCCTATATTCATCAGATAAAAAACATTCTGCCTCATGGAGTTGTCCTCTATTTTGAACATTCTATTGTTGCGGTTTGCCGCAGGCGGGATTTTGATCCTGATTATGAAAAATCATACGCCGCACTGGAGGATTTGCTAAAACGGCTTTCCCTTAAGGTCTATATAAGCACCCGTTTTTTTAGATTCACGGAGCTTTCCATGGCATATGGACAATGCAGGCTTATGAAATCTTACCCTTTGGAGCCTCAAAAACATATTCAAAGGTTTGATGAAGCCTTTCTACATGTTTTATATGGCGTCCTTAAGGAAAAAAACTCCTTGCCGGGCTTCTGCCACCCAGCTGTTTTATCCCTGTGGCAAAGCCATATGGAGCAGGATCTCACACTCATTCATAATTTAAAATGCTATCTTATCAACGGAAGAAATATAGCGGAGACTGCCCGGACGCTTCATCTTCATAGAAACACCTTGATCTACCGGCTACGAAAAATCGAAGACCTGCTCCATATTTCACTGGATTACCTGGATGAAAATATGCTTCTCTATTTATTAATATCCTGCCTCATCTGCGAAACACTTTAATTTGGACATCCTCCTATGCTTGAAATTTGGCTTGCGACAGCAATTTCATTGCAACATAGGAAGATTTTCATTTATTTTGTGATTCTTACTTTTGATTGTTTCCGAACTGAGGGAGTAACAGCCCACAGAGGAACATAATTACCATACATATGGATGCAAGCATAAACAACAAACTATAATTATCTCCCGCAATCGGTGTTAATATATAAGTTGGAATCAAAACAGCTCCAAGAAGCTGTAATGTAGAGATGACACCCGCCGCACTTCCTGCATATTTAGTTCCAAGTCCTTCTAACAAAACCGGTGCGGAAAGGAAAATAGGCATTGACGCTCCAAGCATAATTCCAGTATAAAGAACCAGTATGTGTAAAACGAATATGGACGGAAATCTCCAACACATAATAATTCCGGCAAAACTCAACACGGCAGCTCCTGATACAAACACTTTAACATTTTTGATTTTAGAGAATACAATGGGACCTGTAATAGAACCAATACAATTTCCCAATGTCAACATAGATGCAATCGTACCACATACTTTCAAATCTATTCCATACATGGTCTGCAATGCCATCGGCATAAAAGTGGATAAAGTTACCGTACTGCCAAGAGCCATCATAATACAAATAGAAACTAGCCATATACCTTTATTAGAAAGTACTACCTTAAGAGAATCCCCAATGGAAGGTTGATTTTCCTGATCTATCTTCTCCCTTTCTTCCATTGTATCCTCTGGCTTATCTTTCACAAAAAGCAACCATAAAACAAATACACTAATACAGAATATTGCTGATACAATAAAAGCAGATGTCCTGCTATCAAACAAAACTGCCGTCGTTGCTGTCGCAAATGCTCCCGGAAGTTGTCCGCAAAATGCAAATATGCCCATCAAAATTCCTAGCTTTTCCTGCTCAAACCAACTTGCAGTAATCTTGGATGCATTAATATTGACAAACATATTGGAGAAACCGGTTAATGCCATGCAAAGAAAAAATGGCATATAGCTATTTGCAAAAACTCTCCCAATCATTCCAATTCCAGCTATAACAAATGAAATATTAATGACTTTCTTTGAACCAACCTTGTCAGAAATCATTCCTCCTACAAAACTCAAGAAAATTGCTACAATCATAGGCGCCGTAAATAAAGATGAAAACTGCGATGTTGTAAGTCCAAAAGATTGTATTAGTTCCGGGGCATACACGGATAACTGGTATTGTGCATAACTTCCCGGCATATATGCAAGACACATAATCGTAAATACCAGCCATTTTCTATTTTTTTTACTCATGGAAACTCCCTTCATTCTTCAAAGCCATACGGACAAGAACTAATATCATAATTTTTATTCTCAACCAGATCATTTAATGGAAATTTTGCAATTACTGCACGGATATCCTTTATACGCTTTCCATAATCGCCCCATTTTACAATCACTTCTTCGCACTCTTTGGCATATTCCATATCTATGGTACATTCAGAAATCATTTTATGATAATGGGAACTATATACCGCACTACTGGATAACCCAATAACCTTGCCATCCCTTGTGGTAACATAGTCCTGATGTCCTCCACACATGCCCGGAACGCAACAGGGATACTCCATCTGCTTATAAGGCTCCCCCTCTCCATACAAAGATGCCTGTACATCTAAAATATCTTCCGGATTCCAAATTAAAGATACAATCATCTTTTGAGGATTTGACATTTCTTTCTCAAGAGCTTTTCTTCCAATAAAGTCATGATCCAATTTTGCCATCCATTGCCAGCCAACCTCTACCGGCGTCCGGAAACGTGCACGAAGATTCTCTGGTTCAACACTTCCAGTATATGAAATATTTGCAGGTGACATTTCTACAACCTTCGGATCTTTATAGGAAGCGCTCTCAAATGATACCGTAACTTGCGGATATCCTCCAAAAGCATGATTCACCGGATAACTCCGCCATCCAAGCCTCTTTAATCCCATAGGTTTTCCGATCTCATAAGCCGCATGATATACATTGGGACCATCTTCTTTTAAACCACGAATTTCATATGCAAGTGTTCCACTCATCCCAATCCTGTTCACTTCCACTTCAATATTCAGTCCCGGAATACTTACCTTACGAAATTGCAAAAATGCTAGATCATGAAGATTCGTATTCGTAAGTTTTTCTATAATTGTTAATGACTTTGGTCCTGAAAATTGAAAGACAAAGATATCACGCATGGTCATTTTCACATCATAAGCACCAGTCTCCAACAGTTTCATTGCTGCAAATGGAAGTGCAGCCGTAATCCGATATGTATTATCGTCGTCTTTCATACTAAGACAATGAGCTACTATCAATCCTTCTTCATCAAGCATAACCAAATGTTTATTTTTTCCGTTTTTCCATTTGCTAATGTTATTCATACAAAGTTTTGAGAGAAACGCCTGTGCATCTTTTCCTTGGAATGTAATTTCAGCCCCACTAATCCCTGCATGAATGTAACATGTTTCTGCCCACGATTTACAAGTTTCATACCAAGGATCAGCTTCCCAAGTATAAAGATTCCCAATATTCTGAAAATAGGTAAAACATCTTTATACTTGGGCTCATAATCTACTCTCGCTCCAATATAATCCTCCACTACACTTTCCTCCTTATTCCGCTAATACCCCAAATCATTCCCAGCTCTGTTCCCTCTTTTGCATAGTCCGGGTTGATAAAGCCCAGTGAAATCTTGCTGTTGTAATGATAAGAAATAATCCCACTTTTTTAATCTTGCATCACAATTATTTACTCAAATTTTCTTAACCGTCGGCGCCTGAACAGTCACATTTGATATTTATATTCTAAAATGATTGATCATCTTTGTCATTGGTTATATGATTCAACTACTAATACCTTTTTCGTTATTTTTAACCCGATTATGTTTTTTGCAAGACCTTTTTGCAATTTTATGCAAAAAGGTCTTGCAAAAAACAGACCACTCGCCACTTCCCAGTGACATTATCTTTGTAAATACTCATACAAATTCTCCTCTCTTTCTCTTACATTTCGCTGTAACATACTTTTTTGCGGAAATAATTAGTGTTTACTCTGCCAACTACCGTAAGATAACCCAGCTTCTGTAATTCTTCATTTAGCTGTTTGACAATCTTATAAGCATAAGACTTGGAAACTCCCAGTTCCGCTGCAACTTCTTCTAATCAGCAAGGAAGAATATGATGAATGGAGATATAAGTATCCGGAACTGGATACTTACCAGAAACGTGCCAAGATACCATCTCAGGAATTGAGTGATTACCTCGTAAAAGAATTGACTAAAAAAGAAAAATAAGGAAAAAGAAAACCTTACCGATATTCAGTTTTTTACTTCTGAAAATCAGTAGGTTTCTTTATATACGTTATGAAATAAAATTTTTATCTTTTGAATAATCACAAAATGTTGCCATTTTGTTGCCAGTCACTAAGCAAATTTGTTTGCGACCCGCATAAATACTGGCATCTTATGATTGTGTGGATTATTCAAACTCGCAAATAAGATCTTATCACTATACACTTTTGTATAGGAATTATGGTCCTATCTGGTTTTATATGTATTCCACTGTCCTAAATCCATAGGCTGTACTGAACGGTGTTATCAATTTGTTATCAGGGGAATGTTATCAATTAATCAGCGTAGTAAGCTATTAAACAACATCTTCTACCCGAATCATGTTACCTTTTGGAAGTTCTCTCTTTAATATCTCTTTATAATAAACTGCTGCCAACCTCTCTGCTCTTCCTTCAAACATACTTTCATCCCAATCCTTATTTGCTTTTATAAACTTCTTTACCCACGCATACTGAGATTTTTGATAATAAGGAATTTTTTCTACATAACTTTTCTGTCCTGCATCACCATTTATTTTTCCTTCCAAAAGGATTAAGTTTCCTATATTCAAAGCATGATCGCCACTTGTTTCTGACAGAATATGTTCTATACTTCCATCATCCTCAAAAACATCTTTGCCACTAAGAAAACAATTTAATTTGTAAATTGCATATTTGCATTTAACATTTGTTGGCTCATCCTTTTTTGTAAAAAACAACTCTTTAAATTTTACAACAAACACATCATAACTTGGATACAATTTATTAAGTGGTATAATCAATTTTTCATCAATTACCCTGCTCGTATCTGATTTATTAGTACATTTTCGCAACGCGATAGCAAAACGAGAATATATCGTCTCCAGGTTATTTGTTCTCATTGAGCAAACTGCTGTAAATGCAAAATGGAAATTTTCTATTGTTAATATTGCTTTTTTAAACTGATCTGTAGATACTAAATTACGCTCCTTTATATCATACAATGCCAAAAGTGCTATTCTCGTTTGGACTACATTAAATGTTTTATTCATAGTGCTTAATGATTGAACTAGCCAAAAATATTCTTTACGATTATTATAATCTTCTCTTCTGGGATTTATGATCTTCATATAATTCTTGGCATTTAAAAGAAGATCCTCTAAGAAATTACGATAAAGTGTCTCATTTTTGACAATTGTTTTATTGAAACTATCATAAAGTACACTCGCATTACACCTTTTGTACTTAGATATCCAATAGTGTCTGAAAAACGTAGCCATCCCAACGGTTTCTGAACCTGAATTCAAAGTCGTCTTAATATCATTCCAGCATTCTTCAGCAAATGTTCCATTAACTCCATCTTTTAATTCTTCGAATATTTTATTCTTTATCAAATCAATATATGCTAGCCTTTTTCCTTTAGCATTTAATATTGCAAATATCCTATTTGCTTGATCTTTATCTCCTGCCGCAATTGATATAAATGTACAGTCCAAAACTTGATCTCGTAATGCTTTTAAAATATCCACATATGAGATTGAATTAACTATATCATCTCCCATTCGCTTTTTTAACAATTTTTTCAATGAATTTTCAGATGTTTGTTGTAAAAAAAATTCATATGTCTCTTGTATACAATTTTCTTCTTCTGTACTTGGCTCCGTCTTGATCTGTTTTTCTCTATCTTGAATATAATATACAAAATATGGATAACTACTTTTACTTTGCAAAACACGTACTTCTTCACCATTATCATCCGTTGTCATAATGTAATTAAACAATTGCTTACTAAGAGTATCTTCTCCTAATTCACGAAAGCGATCTGACAATACTGAAAACAAAATGGTTATAGTCGTTAAGCGTTGTTGTCCATCAACAACTTCTATTGGCTTATCTGGTTTCTCGGCAAAATTCCCCACAAAAAGCATTGTTCCTAAAAAATATTGATCATCGCTTATTGTTCCATTTGATGCCACCAAATTATTCATCATATCTTCAAAGAATTCTTGATAATTCTTTTTGTCCCAGGAATATTCCCTCTGAAATCTTGGAATCACAAACTGGCATCCAGACTTCAATAAACTACGTATATTTTTTTCATCTGGTTTAAAATTCATCCCTTACCTCCGTCATATACTATCAATTTATATAACACACTATATTATTGTAACCAATGAACCTCTTACAAAATCTGTCAGATATGAAAGACACATAATTTCTTTTTTATCAAACGAACGCTTTTCTGGTGCAAGTGCTCTCCGTTTTCTCAAATCAAGAATAATATCGACCATTTCTTTAAAGATCATAGCTCAGATTAGTTGTGTGATTCCACAATGCAAACCCGCAAGCAAAGCCTTATCGTTATATATTTTTGTATAGGTGTTATAGTTCTATCTGGTTTTGTATGTGTTCCATTGTCCTAAGTTCACAGATTGTACTAAATGGTATGCTCCCCGTCAAGAGGACAATAAAAATAATAAATTTTTGTATCGTCAGCCATGCTATAGCTGGCGATATTTTATGCTGCTTTTGTATATTGCTCATGATATTTCATTGGTGTCATTACATGCAGTTTCCT
>NZ_QUIO01000033.1:0-52284 GCF_003480145.1 Ruminococcus sp. AM42-11
CGACTATTTTTACTTTTTCTACTGGTTCTATCTTACTCTTTCTGAACATGAAAATACCCCCATATAGGACTTTTATATTTCATTGTCCTATATGAGGGTAGCATATCAAAATCCGTTTAACACTTTTGAGGGGACTTCTTGATTCATAAATATCATTACATCTGAATTATTTATTTTACAATCTCCGATATTTTAATAGGTTTGGTCGTGTATGCATGTATAATATTAGCAGATCCTATACTGTTTCCCAAATCTTTCCATGCCTGACAAACAGATATCAAAAATTGGGCATTGCTGTCCATTTTTTTTCCAAGATAGAAGTCTCTATAAAAATCTTCCAAAAATAGTTTTATACTATCAGGCCATGTATCACTGAACATTTCCCTAAAACATTTTCCTTCGTCATTGTGCATTTCTTCATATACTGGGAGATCTAAATATTCATCGTCTGCTTCTAAATGAAACCCACCATCTGCAGCAATACATTTTCGTATACGTGGTTCCCACATAATATCACTATTCGTTCCAATCATAGTTAAATTTCCACATTCCGTGTATAACGATATTTTATGAAATAAAAGTACGCTGTTTTCCGGATCACTTGGATCCATTTGATTTTGAACATTTATACAGATTGGTATATTATATATCGAACCATATATTATACAAAATGGGGAATTCTTGTACGTTTCTTCTACTCTCTCAAATTTCCATGGTCTTAACCCGCCTATCGCTCTTCCCAAAATATCTATAAGCGGGAAAAGCACATGCACACTACATTCCGCATTAATATATTGCACGTCGTTTTTTTCCCTCAATTTTCCTGCAAGAAAAATAAATTGTTTTACATTGGAAAGTTGCGGATAAAAAGTATTTAGTCTATACATGCAGCAGTTCTTCTGAGCAATCTTAATACACATTATGTAATCATCTATATCAATTGGATGTTCCTGTATCACATTTATACCTTTCTCAAGTAATGAATGCACTATTGTGCTTCCTTCTCCATTTACTACAGTTGATTTTATCACAACGCAGACTACATCCACATTTTCTTTCGTAATCTCATCAATATCTGTATATAGAATTACTCCATATTTTTTTGTCCATTGTTTCGACCATTCGCTTCCTCTCGATAGAATCCCTACAAGTTTATATTTACATTTTATTTTATCTATTGCTCTAATATAGAATTGTCCGAATCCAACCCCACAAACAATTATCCGAAGTCTCTTTTCCATTTACAATTCGCCCTCCTCGTAATTCAAATCATGCTCTTGCATCTTTTTATCATTTTCCTTTAATCCAATTAGTATTTCCTCATTTATCAACGAATTCATGACTATTTCTGCATCCAATATTTCAAATGGCCAATATATGCCTTTTTGACATATTCCCGAACATAATGCTTCAGCACAAAATGCTGCGATTCTTCCATTAATTTTATACGAGTCCAAAGCCTCATATCCATAATTCTTTTTCTCAGTAACAGTTTCTATCTCTAGCCAAATTCTATACCACGTTTTGCTCTCTTCTCTTTTGTTTTCTAGTTTTCTTTTTACATTTTCAGCAAGCCTATTGACATACTCATATTCTTGACTAATCATTAACTTCAAGAGTGCTTCTTGTATTATATTCCTATATTCTGAATTCGTTTGTACATTGTACCAATGCAATTCATCAATTCTACTATATTCCGCACTCAAATAAATTTCGTCTGGCAAATATTCCATTATTTCTGCTGTATCCGGAAAAATTAATGGTACTCTTTCTGTTATATTCTCTGTTTTTTTTATTTGTTGATGTGAATAGTATGAATCAATCTTACCGAATTGAGAAAACGTGCTTAAAAGGAAATCAGCACATGCTGAGGCTGTTATATGTTCGTTACCACCGGCAAAAATATTTACTCTCCTGATTTCACTCTCCTGCTGTTCTTTTCTTATCCATACAGGAAGAATCCCCGATAATCCGGGGAAACTTCCTGCACCAATTATCATAGTGCTTTCATAATTGTAGAGTTCTTCTTTATCTATGCCTATGCCAAATGTATCTATATAATCAATGTTATGCTCACACACTACACTTGCTATCTCTCGTGAAAGGTAATATGACGGTCCAGTGCAGTTAATGACAATACTGCAATTTTGGCAAAACTTTATTAGTTCTTTCCTATTCCGCACATCAACTTGAACATATTCTATATCTGTATCCGCATTCATGTTTACTATTTTTCTCTGACCACATTTCAGCGGATATTTTCCTTTTAAATAATTTACCACATATTGCCCAACACCTCCTCCACATCCTAATATTCCAATCAGCTTATTCACGCTTTTATCACTCCTTTCACAAAAATTGCTACAGCCTCTCTTCTTTCAATATTCTTTCAGCCACTTTATCTGCATATGAACCTGTCATGCAGGTCAAATGCTCCCCTTCTATTAACTCAGATGTTATATTTCCCACTGTGGCTTCTTTCCAAAATCTTTCATTATCCGTGGGTTCAACTGGTAAAAAAGAAGAATTTTTATTGCGACAACTTAATACTAACGCATTTCCTACATAAATACCTGCATCATACATAATTACAGCGCTAAAGCTGTGGCAAAACACTTTGTATAAAGTATCTAATCTTTCCTTTGAATAACCAGATGTTTCTCCTTTAGTCGCAGGAAGTGTATTATACAGCTCTAATAAGCGTTCAGCATGTGTCTTCTTTATGAGTTTACCATAGCACTGACTTACAGGTAAAAATTCTCCTTCCAAACTTACTAGTTCTTCATTAGAAACATTATCTCCATATTTTTCACCTAATTCTTTAATTGCTCTTTTCAATAATTCATCCTCTACTGTATGCCCCACTTTATACGTATCTGCTCCAATTATCATTCCAAAAGCTCTTTCCATCAGTAGCTCATTATTTACCATTCTTCTGCTAGGCGTAGTATCAACGCTTATTAACGAATGCACTGTTTTCCCAGCTTCCGTCAAAATCTTAGCAGTTTCAAGTGCTATAAGTCCTCCCATACAATATCCAACCAAATCGTAGACTTCTTTTTCTGTGTCAATTAATATTTTTGCATACTTCTCACCCAAGAATTGTATCAATTTTTCAGGCTTAACAGATAAGTATTCTTCCATATCATTACACTGCAAAGCCAATAAGCTTCCTTCAGTCGAATGTAAAAAGGGAATCACTTGATTATATGGACTTATTGTACCCGTTCCATCATGTATGAGTACTAATGCTTTATTATTGTTTCCCTGTTTCAAAATTATTAAGCTTTCCTGTTTTTCTTTCGTTTCCTCTGACGGTAAACCTTCCATTAGCTTTTTACTAATTCCTTCAATAGTTGGTGATTCAATTAAAGCGATCATTAGCTTATCCCAATCCCACGCTTTTGCCTCTTCTATCTTTTCTTTCATTTTTGCTACAACTTGTGCGACTAAGAGTGAATCTCCACCTATCTCATAAAAGTTTTCATTTTTCCATATTTTTTCTTTTTTCAAAGCATCACACCATATTTGTGCTATTGCTTTTTCTAAATCTGTCGATGGTGCCTCGCCTTGCTCAGTTGTCTGTGTTAATGTTCCATCTAAATGATTTCTAAGAATATTTCTATCTATTTTCCCATTCGCAGTTAGCGGAAATTCCTTCAGTACCTCTATATGAGATGGCAACATATATTCCGGCAAATTATTTGCCATGTAATTTTTAATTTCACTTGGATCAATTCTTCGCCTTTTTGAATTAAATTTACAAACAAAGACCGTTTGTCCTATTACTTTTAACGTGCTATCCTCCTCCGGAAACGCAGCCAACAATTCTATGTCGGATTTCTTGAATAACTTATTCCATTGATCCTGCTGAAGAAAAATCTGTTCATTTTCTGCTCTAAAATCTTCTACTCCATTTAATCCATTCAGAAATTCTATCGATGTCATCAATGCATAATTATTGCCTGTGGCATCTATAATAATTAGATTTCCATTCGGAGCAGCTATTTCCTTAAACTGCCCTAACACTTTTACCTCATTATTCGCATTGTGAAGTACATTATTGCAAAGTATTACATCAAAATATGATGTTGGAATATCTTGTTTCCAATAATCAATATTGATATCATATAAGCCAAATTTTACCCACGGATATTTTTTAAATCGCTCTTGTGCCTCATTTAAAAATGAACGTGAAATGTCCGTAAATAAATATTCTACATTATATATTTTTAGTGCTTCAATTAAATCTATACTCACTCCACCTACACCAGCTCCAATTTCTAATATCCTGAACTGCTTTTGTGGATATTTTTTTGTGAAATGCTTTACAAGTACCAGCATATCTTCAACTACAACCCTATTAGTACACTTACTAACAATATTATCCTTGTACGCTGCTAATGCTACTTTAAAACTTCCTTTTGGGAAAAATAAGTCTATAGGATCCAGTTTTCCTCGCAATAAAGGTAATAAATTTGTACGCGTTTCTCCAAAAAAATTCATCATTAAATCATTATAATGTACCTTAGAATCAACTTTTAACCACTGTTCCCAAGAATGCTCGGCTAAATCTCTTGTTATCTCTTTCTTAATCCTATACTGATTTTTGTCATTCTTTACAACATATCCTTCCGTTTCTAATGCCTTTAGCCATCTTCTAATCAAAGGTTCATAATATTCATGCACCTTTAATGAATTAAATATCTCTTTTATCGGATACCATGTGTTTCGATCCGTAAAAATTTCTACTTTGTAAAAGGTCGCCAGCATATCATAAATTGCAGTCTCATTAGACGCATGTAGCCAGTCAGCAAAATCTAAGATATTTGCCTCAAACAGATTGCTATCTTGGTTGAAGCTTTTGTTTTTATTTTTTATATCATTTATTTCTGCTGTATTATCAACAACACTTTTTTCTATTTTAGGCTGTACGAAAGCACCTATTATATCGTCATTTTCTGTTGCTGTAACAACAATAGATCCCTCTACATCCTCGCACTGATTTATAACAGATTCCACTTCATTCAACTCCACTCGGTGTCCTCTGATTTTTACTTGATAATCTTCTCGCCCTAAAAATTCAATAACACCATCTGTTCTATATCTTCCCATATCACCAGTGTCGTATAAACGTTCTTCTAGCTCTTTATGGAATACAAATTTCCGGCAAGTAAGAGAATCATCTTTAAAATATCCAAGTGCCAAGCCTTTTCCACTTATATAAATCCTTCCTTTTACCCAATCCGGGCATTCTCTCATTTCATCATCCAAAATATAAAATTTTTGATTTGAGAGCGGTATTCCATAAGGAATACTTTTTTCATATACATAATCAGGATTAATTTCATACGCAATCGACCATATACTTGCTTCTGTAGCACCACCTAAACTAATCATCCTCGAATTACCAAATATTTGTTTCATTCTCTTAGGAAGCTGTACAGGAATCCAATCCCCAGAAAGCATAATAAGTCTTAATTTTTCTACCTTGCGTTTTTTCTCTGCTTCCAAATATGATAACAACATTTGCATTTGTGCCGGAACAGAATTCCAAATAGTAATTTGGTTTTCTAAAAGCAGCGTTCCCCATTCCGAAACATTTTTCTCATCGGTTGGCAGCACCAGTTTCCCACCAACTGCAAATATTCCAAAAATATCAAAAACTGATAAATCAAAAGCTAAATTTGAAATTCCCAGCACACTATCATTTTTTGTAATATTATACCGTCTTATCACATCATTAATTGTGTTCATTGCCGATGCATGTGATATGACAACGCCTTTTGGATTTCCTGTAGTACCGGACGTATATATTATGTATGCGGCCTGATTGGTATTTGTATTAAGTACTTCTACTTCCAGAGCATCCGCAACCACCATATCTTCTACATAAATTTTTTCCGCACAATCCAGTAAATCTATGTTTTTATTCGATGTGATAATAAATTTTGCTTGGGCATCTAATTCTATTTTATTTTTTCTATTTCTTGGTTGTCCTATGTCCACAGGTAAATATGTTCCTCCTGCCAAAAGGACTCCTAAAACAGACGCAATCTGCCATATTCCCTTTTTTAACTCAATTGCAACGATATCTGCAGTCTTTATATTTTTTCTAAGGAGCTCCTTTTTTACAGATGTAGCATATTCACCTAGTTCTTTATATGTATACTCTTTACCATTTGAACACAGCGCAATTTTACTAGGATATTTCTTCACACTTTCGCAAAATCCCTCGTGGAGAAGTTGCGGAATATATGGATAGTTGACTTCCTTTTTTTTCTAATTTCTTTCATATCAGAAGGCAATTTGATTACATTTTTATCTGCCAACATATTTTGAGTATCAGTATAAATAAGCATTTCAGAAAATGTTCTAAAAGCCATTTCAATCATTTTTTTAGGGAAAGCCTTTTCTCTAACATCCCAATTTACTAATATTCCTTCTTTATATTCCATTACTTGGCAATCTATTAAAACCTGCGGAGTCTGACTGATTTTATAAATTAAGTTTCCTTTATGATTTGTACTCTCTTTTCGTGAAACCATGCTTAGTGTACTTGTAAACACATATGGAATAATTACTTCTTTTTTCTTTAATCTTGTCATCTCTCTTAACACTTCTATGCCACTATACGACATATGTTCCATGTCATTCCATAACTGTTTTTGTATAAACTGTACTCTCTGTATAAATGACAAATTATAATCTTGACATATCTCCAAAATATTTATTTTTGTGAAATCCCCTATGATGCTATAAATATCTGGATGCACTTGCTCACGATTAGCCATAGTAACGTTAATGCTGAATCGTTTCGAATTTGACCAGTATGCTAATACTTCTGCATAGCATGCTAAAATCAGTCCAGATAAAGTGATATTATTATCATCTGCCAGTTTCTGTAACTCCAAATAGCGTTCTTTTTCAATATAAGTATTTAATTGACGAATAGAGGTATCTTTTAAATCTTCTTTAACCGGTAAATCTGGAGCTTCCGGCATTGTTGAAATTCTCTCTTCCCAATACTGTTTATCTTTTTTCATGGTTTCCGAATACTGTGGATGCTTTTGTCTATTATGCTCATAAACAATTACATCTCTAAAAGACAGTTCTTTCGTAAAAGTCTTCTTTTTATCACCAAAATAATTATCCTCCAATTCGTCAACAATAATATTTATACTCAAGAAATCCGCAATTAACATATCTAGCGAAATGTGTAAAATTGTAACGTCCTCTAATTCAGATATTTCCAAATCAAATAACGGCCACTCTCCAACTTTATATTGTTTCATTACCAATCTATCTCGGATTTCATTTAATTTGTTTTTTCTTTCATCTGGTGAAATATCCTCAATTTTCCATTTTTCTATAGCCGGTACTTCGTAATCCTGTAATATTTGTTGTTCTTTATTATTCTTAATCACTGCATGAAGCATATCGTTATTTTTCACAACATTTTCCCATGCTCTTTCCAATTTTTCTAAATCAAGTTTAGGAAATTCGTATTCTGCATAAATTTTACATCCAATTCCACCATATTGATAAGTTCTGTTTCGTCCTATTACATATGCTACTTGTATATCTGTCATTTCAAACGGCAAAAATCTTTGGGTTTTATCGCATACAACTTGACCCTTGTGTGATTTTAAATAGGTAATAATATCATCTTTGTAAGCCTGTAGTTCTTTTCGCGCATCATCATCAATGATACCTTTCGGGCCACTAAATTGAAGCTTATCTTCATTCAAAAATAATTTCACACCTTTTTCTTGGTATTTTAAAATAATTTTTTCTGCTGTCATTTCTTCTCCTTCTTTCTAAAAAAATCCTTCTTCTATAGAAGTTACAATATTACTTCCACTTTTCTTACTATTATCTTTTACTTTTTTCTGTACAAACTCTGATAATTGTTCTACTATTGGAAACTCCAAAACATCTCTTATCGTGATTTCTATTATATATTTCTCTTTTATTCTATTTGCCAAAGTAATTGCTTTAAGAGAATTTCCTCCACTCGAAAAGAAATCGTCCTTCAAACTTACATCTTGGCATTTCAATACTTCCTTCCATATTTCACTAAATTCTTTCTCCTCCTTTGTCATTGCTCGATTATTAGATTCAAAAGTCTTTTGAAACTCTATTGCCTTTCTTTTAAGTTCCTTTTTATCAATTTTCCCATTTTTCGTTGTGGGCATTTCTAATAGAGCGATGAAGTTTTGTGGAATCATATATTTGGGTAAATAGTCACGCAAATAATTTTGAAAATAGGTCTCGTTTATTTCATAATCCGAAACGTAAAATCCAACAAGTTTATTATCTTTAATATTTACGACCTGACTTATTTTTACACCATGAATCCAATTCATAAAAGTTTCAATTTCGCCCAGTTCTACCCTATACCCATTGATTTTCACCTGATTATCCAGTCTTCCAAGAAATTCAATATTACCGTCATTCCAATACCGTCCCATATCTCCGGTACAATACAGCCGTTCTCCAGTTCTATCTAAGACAACAAATTTTTCCTTTGTTTTTTCTTTATCGTTTAAATATCCCTGTGCAATGCCATCTCCGGCAATATAAAGTGTTCCCGGTACCCAGTCAGGGCAATCTTCCATATTCTGATCCAGAACATAATACTTCTGGTTTGCAAGCGGTTTCCCATACGGAATACTCTTCCAATCTTCCGGCACAACCTCTGGAATCTCGAAATGATTAGACCAGATACTGCCTTCTGTTGCTCCTCCAAGAGCAACAATCTCAACATTCTGGAACAGATTACGGATTCTCCCTGGAAGTGAAACAGGAACCCAGTCACCACTCATCATTACTAACCGCAGCGATTGTGAAGTTACCTGCCTTTGATATTCCTCATATTCTGCCAGCATTTCTACAAAAGCTGGCACGCTGTTCCATACGGTAATATTCTCATGATTCAACCAGTGAATCCAATGCGCTGGATCTTTTCCATATTCCGGATCCGGAAGAACCAATTTCCCACCTGCGCCTAAAATGCCAAAAACATCATAAACAGACAGGTCAAAATGAAGATTGGAGATTCCAAACGCCGTATCCTGTTCTGTAATCTGATAGCGTGCATTGATATCCAGTATCGTATTCACTGCATTATGGTGAGTAATCATTACTCCTTTCGGCATCCCGGTTGTTCCCGACGTATAGATTACATACGCAAGGTCTCCCGCCTTATTCTCCTGTGCTTTGTATTCAGAATCGGTTTTTAATTCAGACACAGAAATACAATCCCACTCGTGCAGCCATTCGGTATCCTGATCATACGCCTGATTCTGCACAAGAATGATTCTTGTTCCACTATCACGGAGAATCTTTTCAACTCGTTCTCTCGGATTATGGATATCTATCGGAAGATATGCGGCTCCGGCAAACATGATTCCATAAACAGCAACTACCTGCTCCCACCCTTTTTCCATAAATACAGCTACCGTCTCTTCTTTTTTTATTCCCATGCTCTGCAACTGCCCGGAAATGTAAAACGCTTCTTCTTTTATCTCCCGATATGTCATCCGCCTGCTGCACGTTACCAGCGCCTCCTTATCCGGAAATTTGTCTGCCGACTCCAAGAATAATCCATCCAACGTTTTCTCTTCAAATTCAGCCGCCGTTTCATTCGCCTGACGCCGTTTTTCTGAAATTTCCGCTGTTACCAGACTTGCCGTTTTTTCCTGCATGATCTCCGGATGAACTGCTAGCGTATGAAGCAGGCCGGTATATGCCCGGAACATCTCATCTAGCATTCCTGGATAAAATAATTCGTCCACGGAATCCCAAAACAAGCATAAACAGCCATCCATTTCAACCACCTGATGATCCAGCCACACCTGCGGCGTCTGTGAAATGTTATAGTTCAGTTTTCCAAGCCACTTTCCTTCATTCCACTGCTCCACGCCAAGACCACTGGTAAACACTACCGGCATAATAGCGCCCCGCATATTTCCAGTCTTTTTCTTTAATTCGCGCTCCAGTTCAACCGCGCCATAAGCTGTATGCTCCAGATCTTCTGTAAGCTGCTTCTGAATTGCCTTTGTCCTTTCCGCAAAATTATTCCCTGCATTCTTTATCTCCAGCAATGTCAGTGTTGTAAAATCTCCAACCAGATTGTTCACTTCCGGATGCAATTGTTTCCGGTCAAACTGCGTCAGATTAAGTGTAAAATCCTTATTACTGCTCCACAAGCGGAGAGTCTCCGCATAAGCACTCATCAAAAGAACAGAAGGCGTTACCTCCAGTCTTCCCGCCGCGTCTTTTACAGACTGCCATTCTTTCTGTGACAGTTTTGCGCTCCGGCGACAGAAACGCTGCTCTGTAATCTGGCTTTCGTTCTTTGCAAGTGGCAGATCCGGTGCGTCCGCAAAAGTCTCCACCCGGTCTTCCCAATATTTTTTATCTTTCTCATAAGCAGAGGTAGACTTTATCTGCTCCAGTCCCAGCACGTAATCCCGGAAAGACAAAGTAATCGACATTTCCGCTTTTCCATTTCGATATACTTCTGCCCACTCATCTAAGAGATGGAACATACTCCAGCCATCAAAGATAATATTGTCAAAACTGATATGGATTCTATGCTTCTGGTCCTCTATTTTAGTGATTCGCACATCAAACAGAGGCCATTCATCTGTCTGAATTACCTGATGAGACATCTCTGCCCGTTTTTCATCCAATGCCTTTTCTTTTTCTGTCACTTCCAATTGTCGGATATCCGTCACGTCAATATGATACTGGGGAGTATTCTCCAGTATGCGCTGCATACCATCCGGCTGGATAATAACACGCATCATCCCGTGCCTCTGTATCAACAGATTCCATGCCGTCTCTGCGCACTCAGTATCAAGGCCGTCTGCATCCAGTTCAAAATAACAGTGTGTTGCAACATTTCCCAATTCATACAATCCGCTTCTGCCAAGCCAGTAAGCATACTGCACATCGGTTAATGGGAACGAATGATATGCTTCCTCCAGATTCGGTTTGATCTGCAGTGTATCTTCTTCTTTCTGTTCGGACTGTTCAATAGCTTTTGCCAGAGATTTTACGGTCAGATTTTCAAAAATCGTACTGATCGTTATTTTGCAGCCGAGGTTGTCTGTACTTCCGAGATCAACCTTGTGGCAATCAGCGAGTCTCCCCCAAGGCTAAAATAATTATCTTCAATTCCGATATTTTCATATCCAAATAATTGTTTCCAGATATCTAAAAGCTTTTCTTCTGTTTCTGTCGTTGCCTTTGAAAATCGGATAACCGCAGTTTCTTCTTTAAAATCTTCCCGCAATTGCTTCCTGTTAATCTTCCCATTGGACAATGTTGGGAGCTGCTCCATGAAATGATAGTTCTGTGGAACCATATACTCCGGCAGTTTTTCTGACAGATATTCCCTTAGTGCTCCATTATGATAGGACAGGACAGACGCCTGCTGTCTGCTGCAGCATATACATCTTCCATATCTCTCTGTCACAGCACAGTCTTCGCCCAATCCTGCCTCTGATAAACATTCTCTCCACAGCAGGCAGTCCGGGGTAACCAGCCCTGCTTCTTTTCTCTTGTCCTGAATATCCGCAAAACCATTTTCCAAAAAAGCCGCTGTAAGTTCCTGAAGGTATGTCCTTACCACAAGGTCAGTCATCAGCAATATTCCGTTTGGCTTCAGTAATTCCGCTACTTTCTTTACCGCATCCGCAGCATCAATATTTCTATGTAAAGCATTTACCGATATCACAACGTCATAACTATGCAAGGACATCTGCTGCTTATCCATGCCTTCTTCCAGATTCAGCATCTCAAACTCGACTCTCTCATATCCCGCAAGTTCTTTCTCTGCTTCCTGCAGAAAATATTTTGAAGAATCCGCATATGTATAAGCCACGCTTACATCTTCCAGTGCATTCAAAAACTGTCTTGTAATTGCAGTGTCCCTTGTACCAATTTCTATAATCTGGAGTGGCTCTTTTCTGCGTTCTTCTGCCAGAAGCCTTAATCCCTGCACCAGTCTTTCCACTGTTTCCTCGCAGCCCGGAATCCTCCGAAGCAGCATATTCGGAGCCAAAGCCGGCTCTTTCTGGTAGAATACGTCCAGCGGGACTTCATTCCCAGTAACCATATGCTTCAGATACGGCTTCAGTTTCTTAAAATACGTTTCCGCATCTCCAGCTTTTTCCGGTACAGCCACTTCCTTCCCGGTACGCGATAGTCTGCCGTCCTCTTCTCTCAGGATTCCTTCCTTCTTTAAAATTTCCAACCATCTTGCCACAGTATTCTTCTGTGTTTCCGTAATGCTCCCTTTTCAAAATTTCCTTTTGCGAAAGAACTTCCTTCTCTGATACAAAAACGCCTAACTCTATGAGTGTCTCCAGCATAAGCTGTACACATCTCTGGTCTGCCTAGGCAAGGAAATTTTTGTATGCTGTCTTCCGTTCCTGCTGCATCTGCCAATTGCTGACATCATCCTTCAGTTCTTTCCAGCCTCCGCCAAAGATATCTGTGCCGTACAAATACGTTGTAACTTTAGAATCTTCCTGTATCGGCGCTCCGATATAAGCAGCCAGCGTTTTATTGCCATGACCATCACTAACTGTATCAACAACTGCATGAGCCACACCCGGAAACTCCTGAATCGCATGTTCAATTTCTCCCAATTCAATCCTGTGTCCACGGATCTTTACCTGATGGTCTTTTCTTCCCAAAAATTCAATTATCTCATCATCCCAGATTCTTCCGAGATCACCGGTCCGATACCATCTTCCATACTGATCTGTGATAAATTTCTGCCCCGTAAGCGCAGAATCTCCCCTATATCCTTTTGCTACACCAAAACCGCCAATCCAGAGTTCGCCTTCTGCCCAGTAAGGGCAATCCCTTCCATACTCATCCACAACACGATATGCCTGATATCTGAGTGGCTTTCCATAGGGAATAGATTTCCAGTTTTTCGGCATCGGCAGGGTAACATTCTGATAATTGGACCAGATACTTGCCTCTGTAGCTCCTCCCATAGCGACAAACTGGCAATCCTCTGTCCATGCCGCAACCCTCTGCGGGAGATCCATCCCAATCCAATCTCCGGAAAGCATAACCGCCCTGATCGGCAGTTTCTGTTTCATGGATTCCGCCCGTATCAAAAGCATATCCAGAAGCACCGGCACTGAATTCCAAACGGTAATCTGATATTTCAACACTTGTTCCAGCCAGTAATCCGCATTCCTTCTCTCCTGCTCTGGAAGCAATACCAATGTTCCTCCTGCGCCTAAAATTCCAAAAACATCATATACCGACAGGTCAAAATCCATAGCTGATACAGCCAGCGCCCGATCTGCACTTGTTACATGGTACTTTTCATTAATATCCTGAACCGTATTCCATGCGCTTTCATGCGCAATCTCTACACCCTTCGGAACACCTGTAGAGCCTGACGTCATGATGATATAGGCGCTGTCCTTCGGCGACACCTCTGGCAGTCTCACATTTTCCTGTCCCTCTTCCATACCTTCCATCACAAGGATTTCCGTACCTTCCGGCCAGTCCAGTTTTTCGGATAATTCCCGATTCGTGACCACATAGCGGACTCCCGTCTTCTCATGGATTAACGCTCTCCGATCTTTAGGCTGGCTTAAGCTGACCGGAAGGTATGAATTTCCGGAAAGCAAAATTCCTAATGCCGCCTCGATCTGTTCTATCCCGCGCGGCAGGGTAAGTGCAACCGGGACGCCCTTAATATCCTTTTCTGAAATTCCTGCCGCCACTGCTGTTGCCCGTGCTTTTAATTCCCCATAGGATACCGATCTTCCGCTTCCCGCATCAATAAGCGCAATATCTTCCGGGCAAACTTCCGCATGGTTCATAACAGCCCAATGCAGGCATTCCACACGCTCCGGCACTCCTGTACGCGCTGTATCTTCAATTTCTCTTTTTCTTTTTTCAGGAAGCACATCAAATCTCTGATTCCAGTCCTTCTTTCCCAATTCATGCAGAAGAATCTCAAAACTCTCCAACATATCCGGGATCATATTCTCCGGGAATAACTCATCCACGCTGTCCCATGTAAGCTGTACGCCATTTTCATCTTCATAACTCTGAAAATCATTCCACACCTGCGGCGTCTGGGAAATCATATAGGAAAACTGCCCCAGTTCATTCCGGAACGTATCATTTACCAACGGCGTTCCCAGATTGCAGGCAAAAACAACCGGCGCCACTGCCGATGCGTCCCCACACATCTGCGCAATGTCTCTCTGTACTTGCACGCCGGAATATGCCGTATACTTCATATCCTCATGAAGCTGCTTCTGAATCCTGTCCAACAATTCCGCAAAAGTCGGATTTTCTTCGCAGTTAATCTCCAGCAATAACAGAGTAGTAAAATCTGCTATTACTTCCTCTAACCCCTGCTGCTCTGTTTTCCGGTTAAAAAACGGAATGTTAATAAGGAAACAATGATTCCTGCTCCATCGTTCCAGAACCACCGCATATGCAGTAAGAAGAACCATTGCCGGAGTTGTCTGGTATTTTTTTGCCCGCATTTGCAAATGATCCCATTCTTCCTTTTCGATTCGCACAATCCTGCGGTTGAACACCGTTTTTTCCACTTCTTGCGGACGTTTTGCCAATGGAAGGTCAGGGCCTTTTGGCAAATGCTCTAAACGATTCTTCCAGTATTTTTCTGCGTTTTTCCGTTCCTCCCCTTCTTCCTGTTTCTGCCGTTCTAGATAGGAAGCAAAATTCCACCCTTTTGATTCTTTCGGCAGGTTTTCCCCTCGGTAAGCAGATGCCAAATCCCTCAATAATATCTGCAGACTCTGTACATCAGCAACCAAAAGTGCCATGTCCACATGAAGGCGTGCCTTATTTTCAGGAAAAAGCGTAAGCTCTATTCCTGCTACTTCGCCTTCCTCAATCTTTAACTTCCGATGGGATAAACGTTCTCTGACAGATACTGCCATTGCCTCTGCTTCCTCAGATGACATCCGGGAAAAATCATGAACCTTTATTTTTTCACAATACGGCTTATCCAGGATTTTCTGTGTTCCATCATCCAAAAAGCAGGCGCGCAGCATAGGATGATGATACTGCAGTACATTCCATGCTTTTTCCAGACGCTCCGGATCTATATTTCCCCCATCAAACTCTAAATACGCATGACAGTCTATTCCTCCAAGAGCCTGTTCTTCATCCCTGCCAACCCAATATGCATACTGTACGTCTGTTAAAGGAAACGGCTGTTTCATATCCTTTTCCGGCGTTATCTTAGATTCTTGCGCCCGTTTTTTGCCCGCTTTTTTCTTCATGCTGCGCTGGATCAGCGCCCACCAGCCTTCAAGGGTAGGATTTTCCATCAATGAACCGAATGAAACCTTAACCCCCTGTTTTCTCCACTGGTTTACCAGACGCATGATTGTCAGGGATGAAAGCCCAAGCTCCAGCAGATTTTCGGAATCCCCCAAATCTCTGGCTACCGGCAGCTTTTGTTTGATCTGTTCCTTTATCTCTATATATTCCATGATTCTGTCTCCTTCTATTTTTCCTGCGCCATCCGTTCTAATGCTTTCTTATCTATTTTTCCTACGCTGGTCAGCGGCCATGTCTCTACCCGTTCTATCTGATCCGGCATTTTATACGCCGCAACGCCTATTTCCCGCAGGAACCTGTGTATTTCCTGCAAATCGATCCCGGCTTCATCATCGGTCACAAGGAATGCACATATCCGGTTTCCAAGGGTTTCATCCGTAACGCCGACAACGGCTGCCTCTTTGATTTTCGAATGCCTGCAAAGATAAGCTTCAATCTCTGAAGGCATGATCTTTTCTCCGGCGCGGTTAATCTGCTCTTTGATCCTCCCGCCCAAACGTAACCTTCCGTCTTTCGTCCACATAGCTTTATCGCCCGTCCGGTAAAATCCGTCCGACGTAAAGCTCTTTTTATTCGCTTCCTCCGCCATATAATAACCATCAATCGTATACGGGCCTCTGGATAATAATTCCCCAAAAACTCCTTCCGGTACGGCCTTATCTTCTTCATCCACAATCTTTACTTCATCCGCAGGAGACACCGGAGTTCCCTGGCATCTTGCGATCAGGGAACCTTCATCCTCCGGGCTAGTAAAGGACAGTAGCCCCTCCGCCGTACCAAATACCTGCATCAGTTTACACGGCCATTCTTCAATGATCTTATCCGCAAGGGAATCTTCCAGCATTGCGCCGCCCACCTGCAAAATCCGCAGGCTGGATATATCATAATCTTCATCCCATTCCAGCATTTCCATGCACACAGTAACCATAGCAGGAACCAATGCCGTTATCGTGACACCTTCCTCTGTAATTGCGTCAAGGATATCATCCGGGCTGGTCGCAGACGCAAGCACAACTTTTCCTCCCACGTCCAGCGTGCCTAAAAGCCCCGGGCAGCATAACGGGAAATTATGAGCTACCGGAAGAGACGCCAGATAAACGTCACTGCTATCCAGACGGCATCTCTTCGCGGACATGCGGGCATTATACATATAATCCGTATGGGTGCGCGGAATCAGTTTCGGAATCCCTGTCGTCCCGCCGGACAGCAAAAGCACCGCCGTTTCATACCCATCCACAGCCGGAAATGCTCCATTTTCTCCATACGTTTCCGCAATCATTCCACTGATATCCCCGGATTCGCTATCTACAAATATATGCCGGATACATGAATATTTCTCTTTCATCGCATTTGCCATCGGCACATATGAAAATCCCAGATATTTCTCCACCACAATATAAGCGGCCGGCTTTGCCAGTTCAATAATTCCTTCCAGTTCCGCCTCCCTGTGGGCCGGCAGCATCATGATTGGCACCGCCCCAATCTTGGAAAGCGCAAAAAACACGATCACAAAAGAAATCCTGTTCGGAAGCTGCACAAGCACTTTGTCTCCCTTTAAAATCCCTTTACGCAGAAAAGCTACCGCAAGACAATCTGCTTTTTGCTTTAATTCCATATAACTGATCTCGTCTTCACTGTCCGTGACCGCAATTCTTTCTCCATATTTTTCCGCCCACCTATCAAGCTGTTCTCCAAATCCACATCTCTCCCAGCCTTCCAGATTCTCATATTTGCCCATATCTTTCTTATAACCCATTTTATCTGTCTCCTTTCTTATGCGCCGCCACATACGCAGCATATCCTTTGATCCTGACCGGATACAGAAACCAGTCCTGATCTTTCTTATCTTTTTCTGCAATTTTCTCGTTTCTGACAGAGAAGAAATCCATTCCTCTTCCTAATCCAATTCCAAGCGCCTTTACATATGCCTCTTTCGCCGCCCAGTACTGGAAAAACAGATCCGGTCCTTCATTTTTTACATCTTCCGCTTCTTCTGCAGTATAAAAATTTTCCGCTATCTCCCTATAGTCCGGGCACTCTGCCATCTCCTGCACATCTACTCCGATATCCATTCCGACAGCGAATACCGCCAGTATGAATTCACCCGAGTGCGAAATGTTAAAATCCACTGTCCGCTTTCCTGCAATCTTTTTATGATAAGGCTTACCCAGTTCATTGACAGAAAAATCAATCGTTTCCATATCTAAGTATCTTTTTAAGAGGATCCGCACGACAACCTTCCCGGCTATATAACGCATCCTGTCTTCAAGAAAACGGAATCTTCCGGCTTGCTCCAATTCCTGCCCACTCAGGATATATTCATGGTTCTTCCAGAAATCTGTCATTTCAGGCCAGCGGATACACCATATATGTATCTCATTTTCACGGATATAAAGTTTGTCTGCTGACAGAAATTCCTTTTCTCCGTATCGTTTAATCTCCATTTTTCATTCTCTAAAGCAGTCTCATGACCTCACTTATTACTTCGTCTTCACAATCCCTCAGATAAAAATGTCCTCCCGGAAATATCCGGTAGTTAAAATCATTGTCCGTATACTTTCCCCATTCCAAGATCGCACTCTCATCCGCTTCGTCGTCCTTTTCTCCGCCAAATGCAGAGATAGGTGTATGCAGCACTACTCCCGCTTTATCATAATACGTTTCATCCATGGTAAAATCCGCCCGCAGCATAGGCAGAAAGAAATCCAACAATTCCTGATTCTCTAGTATCTCTTTTGGCGTCCCTTCAAATCTTCCCAGTTCCCTCTTAAACGCTTCATCCGGAAGATGATAGATTGGCTTCGGTTCCGGAATGCTGGGAATCCGGCTGCCGGAAATAAACAGGTATTTCGCTCTATATCCCTCTGCCTCCAATCGCTTTTCCAGCTCATAGGAGATCTTCCCGCCCATACTGTGCCCCCATAAGGCATACGGTCCGTCCACAGCCTCTCTTACAGCCTCTTCCAGATCATCTAACATAACCGGCATATCTATATACGGTTTCTCCATGATCCGTTCTTCCCTTCCCGGAAGCTGGACTGGACATACCGTTACTTTTCCCTGCATCTTTTTCGCCCACTGATTATAAGCAGACGCGCCGCCTCCTGCAAACGGCAGGCAGAACAAGGTTATTTTCTCTTTGTTGATATTTTCTGTATTTTTTATCAATTTCAAATTCACTTTTATATTCCTCTTGTATCATGTTCTTTTTGTTCTGTTTATCATCCTTTTGCAATACGCTTTTCCCAGGTATTTCTTATTCCTATCATGGATTAGTTCACTCTAACTCTTTATCAAAAAAAATTTTGGTCCATCCTAATATTAAACCAGACGCCAAAACAATATGCGCTACCATAATCCCGTTTACGATCAGGGAATATCCAATCACAGAAAAAACACCTGCTATCGCGCATTCAATAACTAAAATTACCCTCGCGCGCATCCCATAAACTTTTTTCTCTTTCGCATCCAACTTCTTGCTGCTGGCATCTACCGGCGCCATGATAAATATAACGCCAACCGCGACAAACCATATGATCCGCATTTGCCATATTACAGCCGGAGCAGACGCCAGATACAGACTGCATAGAAGGACAAGGATACCGGAAACAGCCATGCAGCCCCCTGCCTTTTCCAAATGAATCCCTCCGGCATACTGCCTTAAAACAGTAAAGGGCAATAAAAAGACTATCATCTCCATCCAATTCCCCGTTATGATGCCAAGTATGACGATGATAAGGTATATTACCACCCTGCCCAGCAGTACGCCGTAAGCATATTCATACAGCCTGCGGTCTTTCTCTTCAAGAATCCCATTCCTGCTTTGTAGTTCAAAAAGCCGACCAGCCATTTTTTTCCACACTAGAATTTCCTCATTTTCTTAACTTCTTCCGGCTCATCTTCCTGATAGTACAGCCAGTTGCACGCCAGATTTGCCGTATACGCCGTCAAGCAGAGTGCAAGACAGTTTACAGCTCCAAGCAGTTTGATTCCCAGGTTTTTTCTGATTATTTTTTTCATAGTTACAAAGCCTCCTTTTTTCCGAAAGTTTACACAAAAATCGCCCTCTTTTCAATTACCGTGGCAAAAACGGTAACTTTTTGGGCGATTTTTGCACGTCCTTATTTGATTGTAAAGATCAGCTTAACAGAGAACTCCCGTTCTCCTGCCTCCACTCGCATAATTCCCGCATACTTTTTGACCAGTTTTCCAACCGTGTGCAGTCCGATCCCGTGACTGTCCGCGTCTCTTTTGGTGCTTATGTACCTGTCCTTGTCCTTTAACAGAGGGACGACATACCCATTGCAAAATTCCATGACAAGGAAATGCCCCGCGTTTCCCATATACATCCTGCATTCCACATATCTGCCATCTTCTGTCTTTTCTGCCGCTTCCAGTGCGTTATCCAAAAGATTCCCTACGATCGAGATCAAATCCAACTCTTCCAGAAAATCCAGTCTGAGATCATTACCCAGGGTAATCCTATAGGATATATCCTTAGATTCTGCAAGAAATTTTCTTTCACATAGGATGCTGTTCAAGATCGGATGCTCACAATATACACTTTTTTGAAGATTCTGAATCCGGACGCCTAAATGTTCCATGATGTCCTTAACCTCTTGATTCTCTCCTTCTTCTATCAAGCCGGCTACTGTACAGATAAATTTATTTATATCGTGTAAGAATGCTCTGTTATCCTCATTAACCTTATTCATATACTGCAGATTGGCAATCTCCGCCCTGCTTTTCTGGTATAGCCGGTCCATCTTCTTCACTTCTTCTGATTTTTCTACAAACCTGTCAAATACTGTGAAAATGAAGATATTCGTCATTAACAGAAGCGAAGCTCCTACCGGAACCATGACCCTGTTCATTCCTTCAAAAGAAGTGTGCGAATAAAACATACATCCTAACATAACGATCGTTGCGGTTGGCAGCATGAGCAGCACTGTAAATGTTTTATTTTCAATCGTCAGATAATCCCTTTTCCTTGTTACCTGATTAATGCATTTAATAAACAGAAATGTCATGGTACTCATCAGCAGGAGTGCTAATGTCTTTTCTGTTTCAGTCCTGAAGCCCTCGGACGCACCAGTCACGCCATATGCATTCGTAAGTGCCGCAAAGAGAAATTCGGGAATAATTGCCAGCACATAATAGCAGCATACCGTAACCAGCTTCTTCCATATATTTCCCCGGAACACAACCATAGACGCGATCATATAGATTACCGGAATCATTACCATATTAAGTATTGAGGATTCCAGGCGGTTGGTTCCGAACATTGCCAGTGCTGCGATACAATATACGAGAAATTTTTCCCAGAATCTTTCTCTTCTGTATGGGAGTATGTTCTTTTCCAAGTCCTCCAACAGATACATCTGAAGAAGACAAATCAAATAATCTCTTATTATCATACCATGCCGTTCCTTTCCCCAAGAAATGTTATCAGTGCGTCGGCAAACTGTCCTTTTCTCGACCTCGAAACATTCAACTGGATTCCAAACGGCAGCAACGCAACGTTCTTTTCCAATCCTTCCACTTTTGCCAAATTCACAATATAGCTGTTGTGTGCATACTCAAATCCCCTTCCGGCCAGACACTCATACAGATCACTTAAAGATTCCTTGCAATGCATCTCTTCTATCTTTCCCTGTCTGGCAATGTATATCGTACAGCCCCTTTTCGCCAGACAGATATATAAAATGTCTTCCGTATGGATGCGCATTATCCTTCCCGCCGATGTAACTGTCACGGAAGAATCTCCACAGCACAATTTCACTTTTAATAAAATCATAGGTATTTCCTTTTTCAGACTTCTGTCATGCAGATCCTTCATGATGTACCGGAACGGTTGTCCAACATTAATGCTGTCAGGAGTCAGTTCAAAACAGCCGGAGCAGAACACCAATATCGCTGCTTCATTATATTCCCTCAGCTTCAGTACTGTTTTATTTCCATCCAATCCAGGCATACGCATATCCATAAAAATCAGATCATGCAAAATATCCGCATCTTCCAATAATTCTTTTCCTGATTCATATTCATAAAACCGTATCTCATTCGAAGACAGAATCCCTTCCGTTTCTATGACCGTCTTTATTTTCTCCCTGTATTCTTTATCATCGTCGCAAATTGCTATTTTACACATATTCATCCTCCAGTGTTAGTTTCTTCTAACCCTCTCCCATAAAAAAACCATCTTGCAGAATCTGAATCCTAAGATTATTTGCCTGTTCCTATAACTCCGGTTCCAAATCTGCAAAGATGGGATCTTCAAAAAATTCCTGTATTGTAATATCCAATCCATCGCATATCTTTTTAATTGTAACTACGCCAGCATTCCTGCTTTGTCCATACAAAATATTTTTCAGTGTTGAAGGCGGGACGCCTGAGCGCACCGCCGCTTCATTCACTGTGATATCTTTCTGCTTAATCAGATCGTTTAACCGATATATGACCGCTGTTTTTATATCCACGGAATCAACCACCTTTTTTTCTTCTATTTTATATAAACCGTCTTTAAAAGGTCGCCCATATATAGTCTTTTTGATCTATGTATGATATTTTTTGACAGTTTTCCTGTTTTTAGAGAAATCTGCAAAAAACCTGTCTTTATCAGACGCAGAAAAGCCCCACGAGAACACATCCGGTCCTGCGCAGGGCTTTTCACTTATCATACTATTTTCCATATTTTTTATTTTCCAATGTGCCGGGCCGGAGCCTCCGTTCTTCTTTCCCACTGTTGCCAGTCATCGTTTTGCCTTTTTCATACTTTTATTTTTCTCATTCTTTCCTGATAAAATCATTATTGTTATGTCTATGAAATAACACCGTAAAAAAACACTGCCAAACAGACAGTGCACCTCATTTTATGCATCTGGCTGCCATTTTACAGGCCCTGTAGCTTTGCGTCCCAGACTTTCATCTGGTTTGCCGATTTCCTTATTATAGCTTTAATCTTATGCAAAAAATTGATTTTACTATACTTTAACGCTCAACTATACACAAGAAAAATTTATCGTTTTAACGCCCGAAAAACAAAAAAGAACAGCCGATACATATACCCGAACTGTTCTTCTACTTCCGAAGTCCACGCAGCATTGACATTACTGTTTCCTGCTCATTTGTACTCAGATCGTTCCATATCCCTAGAACTTCTTTCTGTTTTTCTGTCAGATTCTCTGAATTATCTTCCTGAAAAAACTACGATAATGTCACGCCCAAAGCTGTACATATTTTTCAAGTGTGATCAGCGACGGCAGGTTTTCCTGTGCCATGATTCTTCCCAGTGACGACTGGGAAATTCCCGACAGTTGCGATAATCTGCATTTACTGATATCACGCTTTTCACATAGAGATGTTATTTTATCCGCAATATACTTCTCTATCTACAAGTAACTATTCCTCATTTCCGCTATTACATGTTCTTATTGCACCTGTAATAGCAGAAAAATATTAGTTATCAACTTTGCAAGTATTCATTTCCACAATAGGAAGCATACACATAAAAAAATAAAGATACTTTCCTTTCCGCAAAAGTCATTTTCACTTATATCATTTTTATAATATCACAGCAAGTTACGTTTATCACATAAAAGTTTGAAGCATAATCATTCAAAACAAAAAGCCGAAAGCCACATTGTTATCTGTGACCTCCGACTCCATTCTATCTTATACTACACCATCCTTACACTCAAATCAGCTCCTCTCTCCGGCTCATCTTTTCCCTGTTTTTCCTGGATGATTCTCTTATTGATTTCCAAGCGTTCATGGATCGACGGTTTCTTCTCTTTTCCTGTTATTGCCTTTCTTTCAGCTTTCCCCGCATCCTTAACTGCTATATTTGCTTCACCGCCAGTTCTTGGCACAGCTTCTCTGCTCTCATTTTTCTCTACTACCTGCTGTTCTCGTCTCTCCTTCACACCTTTTTCTTCCAGGCTGCAAAAGCTCTGCAGATACGGCAGTACATGATTCTGCATATCTGTCAGATCTTCCATATACTTCTGATACTCTTCATTGCCTTTTCCTTGCTGGTAGCTGATCCAGCTTTCATCTGTCAATTTCATTTCATTCTGCATCTTTAACTGACTGATGATACCGCCGTTTCCGGTACCAATATCTATCTTACCTTGAAAATGATGCAGCATCTTGTCGCCCTTCTCAGCATAATATACTGTAAAAAACATCTGTGCTGTCATTTTTGGTTCGTTAGTCTTTGGATCACGATCAGCATACCAGACTTTGTCCTGTTCTATGGTTTTGGAATCCAAATCAGATAACTTCTGGCATCTTGGATTCCCCGGTTCACTTTTCTCACAATAATTCACATACACCATTGGTTGCATATCTTTTGGAAGTTCCGGTTCATAGGCTTTTAGCCTTTCAATCAATACACCTGCACGAACAGACAAGTCGCATTCTTCGTCTACAATATCTTTCAAATACGAAATATAGGAATAAATATTCCCGCTTCGCAAATCCAGCATTACTTCCTGTACCGTATTTTCTCCCCTCTCCACATTATCCCGGTACTCATACGGATCAAAAGCTTCTGCAATCTCATCCAGTGCCTCTGCCATCTGTTCTGTGGTCATCTTCTCTGGATACATTGCTTCTCGAACATCCCGCATCGGAACGTACTTATAGTCAGGTAATGCTTCATGAATTTTCTCAATCCCTTCCCGTACCAGTGCAAGTTCTCCATAAAATCGAACATCGTCCATCAGATTTCCAAGTACTGTATTTCCTTTAACGATTGCAAATTCAGCTTCATCATAGTAACTGTCTTCCGGATCACGATAAATAATTCCCATTGAGCATCCAAGATACGCAGTTTTTGGATGCTCCCTGTATTTTTCATAGACTGCAGCTATCTGATTAACATCGGTACTTTTTTCATAAGCTCCCATATCATGGAACTCATCGCATTCTGCCGCAAAGTATTCCAGATATGGTTCTTTCTTCGGTGGCATATTGTTGAGGACGTTATCAATCATGTTATAATTTGCTTCTTCCAGTTCCTCCACCTTTGCCAGTGGCTTATATTCGCCCTGGCTTTTCTGAATCTCTGCCATTACAACTTCATCCATTTCTTCTACTTTCTCCATCAACCGATCATAATCTCCACGGATGCGTTCTCCAGTCCAGCCTTCGTCTTCCAAAAGTTCCTCCGCCGCTTCTTCAATAGAAATTTCATCATTCTCATAAACGCCACCATCCATCAAGCGGAAATCTTCATCGTAAAAGGAATAATCATATCCTTCTTCTGTTCTCTGAATAGCAAAGTAACGTTCTCCTACCTCATATGCCAGTTCACTAAGAAGCTGTTCTTCCAGATTCAGGAAAGAATCCAGCTGTTCAAAACTGATACTGTCTACAAAATGGGCAGTTACCTTTTTCCCGTCATTCAGAACTACGATATCACTGACAGACAGGGAATGCCCACGGAAGTCTTCCGGTCTGTCAATGTTGAACCTTTCAAAAATATCCTCCAGTGACATATTTCCTGATAATTCACCAACATAGACCAGCTTATAATCTTCTTTTTTTATCTGCACACCATGACTTTCAATAAAACTCATATTCATAAATGCATAGTTTTCACCCGGTGAATCATCTCGGATCTGATAAATTCCAAATGTCCTTCTTGTTCCTAACAACAGGTTTGCTTCTTTCAAAGACTGAATCTGTGGATATTTCTGCATTTCCCATTCCAGGTTACGGAAACGCTCCAGTTCTGTCATAGACATCTGATAATGCTCCGGTCCTCGTTCAATTTCCATGCGTTCTGTGACATACATAGGTGATGAAAAATTAGTGATCAGATAGATATCTGCTCCTGCATCGTATAATTTCAGTGCTTCTTCCTGCTCAATGACACTCATAGGCTCCTGAAATGCTCCTAAATTTTCTTCTGCATAATCCAGGTTGTTATCCTTAATCCGTTCCCACATCTGCGATTCCATTCCAAACAAACCGTCGTGTGCCTGTATCATTTCTCTACTCGCATATTCACCTTTAATGCCATCACTGCCAAGGCAATAAATCTTAGAACCCATTCTGTGATAATCCAAGGCTGCTTCTTTTCTAAGTGGCACCATATCTTCTTCCATATATCCATAGTCACGTAATTCCAGCTTACCTATGGTTGGATCCGGCAGTTCCTGAATATCCATTCTTACGTCATCCAACAAATCCTCTACACCTTCTTGATCTGCCCGGCTCACTGCATCTGCCAGATTTCTTACCAAAGCCCTAACTTTCTCTTCCTCGCCGATCAGATTCGCATATTCAAAAATCTGTTCTTTTACATCTGTTGAAAACTCTATATCTCTACGCTCTGCCTGAGCGATCCGTTCCTGCGTATATTCCTGCATTTTCTGTGTTTCTCTACCTGTTATCCTATTTCTTGCCATATAAGTTCCTCCTATATTCTGAAAAATGGCATAACCCACAGAACATTCTTTCTGCCAGATTATGCCATCTTTCCTGTTTATTTATTCCAGACCGAAGTCCCGTTTTCTGTTTTCCTTTCCAGTTTCACTTTCCCGCTGACTCTTTTCTTTATAAATCTGCAGTTTTTCATGGATAGAACCACGTGTCGGTCTTTCTTCTTTCTCATCTGATTCAGATACCTCTGCTTCTGCATCTTCCCGTTCATCCATATTGAGCAAAGCATTTAGCTCTGACAGTCGCTCCAGTTTCTGGTTCAACTCCTCTTCTTTTGGAAATGGCTTTCCCACTTCTTCTTTCGCATTTGCCAGCTGTTCATACACTGTTTCCAGTCTCTGTTGTGCTTCTGAAAGCTTCTCTGGATAACTGTCCAACAGATTGTTGATACGGGTAATATTTCCAAGTACATCTGCTCCAAGATGAACTTTCGAGACAGCCTCATTTTTAACAGATAGAATAAATTCTTTACTCCAGCCATCAAACTGAATCCTCATATTGAATCCCTGATAGTTTCCGATATCCATCGCAGCATCTACTGATTTAATATCTTTACATACCGCCAGAAGTGCTGCTCCTGCCTCTTTCTTTTCTGTGAACACTTTGCCACCAATCTCCATAGTAAACTGCTCTGGATCTGTGATTTTATGCTCAGAATAATGAGCGATGTCTGCCTTGTAGCTGTCAATGATTTCTGTCAGTTTTGCAATCTGTTGTGGAAAATTCCTTGCAATATCATCTTCCAGGCGGTACTGGTTATTCATGTGGTTGGCTTTTAAAAGCTTTAATTTCTCCACATCCACATCTAATGCCATCTTCTCTTTTACTGCCGGATTTCCGGTTGCAAGAGCTTTTACCTCTGCATAGGAAAGTGCCGCTTCGTCCACATCTTCACAGCTTCGCACAGGTGCTTTGCTGGTCATAATCTGAGAAATGAATTTCTGCTTATTCTCGATCAACTGCCACATGTAGCTGTCGAATGTGGATTCTGTTACATACCGGAAGATATGAACCTTTTTATTATGGTTTCCCTGGCGGATGATACGCCCTTCTCTCTGTTCCAAGTCAGATGGTTTCCAGCCAATATCCAGATGATGCAGTGCAATCAGACGATCCTGCACGTTGGTCCCAGCACCCATCTTTGCTGTCGAACCAATCAAAAAACGAACCTGCCCGGATTTCACTTTTCCAAACAACTCCGTCTTCTTTGCTTCTGTATTTGCATCATGAATGAATGCAATCTCTTTTTCCGGTACACCTTTTTCCATCAGTTTCTGCTTCAAGTCGTCATAAACATTGAAACTGCCATCACCTTTCGGTGTGCTCAAGTCACAAAAAATCAGCTGTGCCGATTTCTGTGCTGCTGTGTCTTTCCAGATCTCATAGCTTTTCTCTGCACAGACTGATATTTTGCTTTCTGGATTATCTGGCAATAATTCGTTCACCAAACGCTGATCCAATGCTAATTTTCTTCCATCATTGGTAATTTTCAGCATATTATCAACCGAGGCATCTACCCCTCCGTTTCTGACAACTTCTGCACGTTCCCCCAGACTTTCTACGATTTCTTTCTGCTGTTCCGTTGGTTTCAGCACCACTGTTTCATATTCTGCTTCCGGCACAGGAAGTTTTAACTGATCGGAAGTCTTGATATCTGCAATCTCCTTAAACATATTCATCAGTTCCGGAATATTATAAAACCGTGCAAATCTTGATTTTGCACGGTAGCCTGTTCCTTCCGGTGCAAGCTCAATGCTCGTGACTACCTCGCCAAAGGTGGAGGCCCAGGAATCAAACAGTCCAAGTCCCATATTTTGTAATTTACTGTTCTGCAGATACCTCTGCATAACATATAATTCCGTCATGCTGTTGCTGATCGGTGTGCCCGTAGCAAAGGTAATGCCTTTTCCTCCGGTAATCTCGTCCAGATACTGACATTTATTGAACATATCTGCAGATTTCTGTGCTTCGTTCTGTGCAATTCCAGCTACGTTCCTCATTTTTGTATAGAGAAATGCATTTTTATAGCTGTGTGCTTCATCTACATACAAGTGATCCACTCCCAGTTCTTCAAACGTAACCACCTGATCTTTTTTCTCTTTCTGATTCAGTTTTTCCAGCCTTGTCTGCAGTGTTTTTCTTGTCTTTTCAATCTGTTTGACGGTATAACGTCCACCATCCTGTTCATACCTTGCACTCTGGATTGCCATTTCCAGATCATCAATCTGCCTCTGAAGCATGGCTTCCTGTTTCTCATCAGAGATTGGAATACGTTCAAACTGGGAATGACCAATAATAACAGCATCGTAATTTCCCATAGCGATTCTGGCACAGAACTTCTTTCGGTTTGCTGGTTCAAAATCTTTCTTGGTTGCTACCAAAATATTTGCTCCTGGATATAACTGAAGGAACTCCGCTCCCCACTGTTCTGTCAAATGGTTTGGCACAACAAAGAGATTCTTTTGTGATAATCCCAGACGTTTGCTCTCCATTGCCGCCGCTACCATTTCGTAAGTCTTCCCAGCTCCTACTACATGTGCCAAAAGCACATTATCACCGTATAACTGATGTGCGACTGCATTTTTCTGATGCGGACGAAGCTCTATTTCCGGGTTCATTCCTGGGAAAGTCAAATGACTTCCATCATATTCACGGGGACGGATACTATTGAAACGCTCATTGTACACGCTTACCAGCCTTTCTCTCCTCTGCTGATCCTTGAAAATCCAATCTTGGAATGCGGCTTTCAAGGCATCCTGCTTTTGTGATGCCAACATAGTTTCTTTTTTATTCAAAACTCGCACTTCATCCCCATTGTCATTTACGACCTTATCATAGATTCTAACATCTTTTAGATTCAAGGTATCTTCCAGAATCCGGTAGGCATTTGCTCTCTCCGTTCCATACGTTGCATAGGCAAACGCATTTCTTGGACTGTCGGCGTTCTTTCCTGTAATCCTCCACTCACCATTTACCTCAGAGAATTTTACCTGTATTTCCTTCTGTGCAAGATACCTCGGCGTATGAAGCAGTTCCACCATAAACTCCTGATAATCCGAAGGTTCAATCCAGGTGGCTCCAATACGCACTTCAATCTCCGATGCTTCCAGATCTCTCGGCTGAACTGCCTCCAATGCACGGACATTCGGTGTGAATTCTGGATGATTCTCTGCAAAAGTTCTCGCTGTATTTAATTTATCTCTGACGTTTCCAGACAGATATTCATCTCCGCTTTCCCACTGGTCTGTCACTGGATTTTTGAAGATAACTCCAACCAGCTCTTCTGTGATTTTCTCTTCGGTCTTTCCGGTCAACTGTGCCATATATGGAAGATCTACTTTAGCCTTTTCATTTAGGGACAGAGCAAGTGCTTCTGTGGCTGTCTCCACACTTGTCACAGCGACCGCCTTTTTAATGGTTCGTTTGGTGAACATGTCCGCTTTCCGCTTCAATGTTCCATCTTCATTCAAGTCTTCCAGGGAACACAGCAGACAATAAGAAGAGTCATCAGAAAATGCCCGTTTGTTAGCATTACTTCCAATAACTCCATACTTTGCTGTGTAGGTATCATACACCTGATTCAGTTTTTTCTGCTGTTTCTGGATTTCTTCGTCTGTGACAAATTCTTCCATCTGCATGGCGATCAGTTCACGAACGGTATCACGGATTGCAACCATGCCTTTTACACGTTCTGCAGTGGCTGCAGGCATTTTCACCTGATTCATCAAAGAATTGACACGGTAATATACCTGATCATCTACCACTGTATAGCTGTAATTTCGGACATTCGGATCTGCCGGAATACTCTCTGGCATCTCATCCAGTTCTGCCTCTATATCTACTGCCGCTACCATGCTTCCCCTGATGTGTTTTACAGCTTCTTGTAACTGTAATTCCAGATCAGCTCCTTCCATTGGAGCACAGGTTGTTTCCATACCATACGGACCGGACACTTCTTTCATCTCACCGAGAATCAATCCCGGATGCTGAACAAAATACTTGTTAATGGTAATCCCATTTGCATCACTCTCCAAATTCACCCAGTCTGGCATCTCTTTTGTGAAACTCTCACGCTTCTGGAAAAACAAAATATCAGCACTGACTTCTGTTCCTGCATTTGCCTTAAAAGCTGTGTTCGGCAGTCGGATTGCCCCAAGCAGGTCTGCACGCTCTGCCAAATATTTCCGGACTTCCGGTGATGCCTTGTCCATAGTTCCCTTTGTTGTGATCAACGCAGCTACACCACCTGGACGTAACTGATCTATAGTCTTGGCAAGAAAGTAATCATGAATCATAAAATTGTAGCGGTCATACTGACGGTCATTGACCTTATATGCACCGAATGGCACATTTCCGATTGCCACGTCAAAGAAATCATTGGGATAATCCGTCTTCTCAAAGCCTTTGATCTGGATATTGGCATCTGGATAGAGAAGTTTAGCAATTCTGCCACTGATGCTGTCCAGTTCCACTCCATAGAGTTTGGACTGGTTTAGATTCTCTGGAAGCTTTCCAAAGAAGTTCCCGACTCCCATAGATGGCTCCAGGATATTTCCCTTTGTAAATCCCAGATTCTCCAACACCTGATACATACTTTCAATCACAATCGGCTGTGTATAATGAGCATTTAATGTGGAAGCTCTGGCTGCAGCATATTCTTCCGGTGTAAGGACGGTCTTTAATTCCAGATATTCTGTCTCCCATGCAGATTTTGTCTCATCAAATGCATCTGCAAGACCTCCCCAGCCGACGTACCTGGATAAGATTTCCTGTTCCTCTGGTGTCGCATTGCGGTTCTCATCCTCACATTTTTTTAACAGCTGAATAGCCATAATATTGGCTCGGAATTTCTCCTTCGATGTTCCCTGTCCAAGTTCATCATCTGTGATATGGAAGTTCGTTGCTGGAATCAGTTCTGCTATTCCGTTAATCTCTTCCAATGATTCTTTTTCTTCTGATACCTCAACTTCTCCCGACAGTTCTTTTTCTTTTTTATCATAATCTGTCCACACACGTTTAGAAATAGCAGTAAAATAGGAAGACTCTTCCTCCATGATTTCTTCCTTGATTTCCCGTAATTTATCTAAGGTATCCGCATTTACTGTTTTGTTGTGATAATGATAATAAAGTACTTCTTGTCCAAGTTTTACATCCAGACGTTCCAATTCTTGTGTTGACATTCGCTCCCAAATATCATCTTTTTCCGTATGAATCGTGAAACCTTCTCCATCATCATGATATTCTAATGTGTATTGAAGTCGATTCTCTTCTCCCTTAACTTTGCAAGCAAAATCATAGATTTTTGTTCTGGTACCGGACATATATTCTGAATCAACTAGTCGCAGATCCGTTATATCTTCCGCTGTAAAAGTATCCTGTTCCAGCTGTTCTCCTAACATCTGCTGTGCTTCTTCCAGGTCTGCCAGTCTTTGTGCTTCCTGTCGCTCTTCGTACTTTTCCATTTCTTCCGGTGACAAATAATCATCTGTGCGGATTAACTGACGAACACGTTCTGCAACCTTATTCCACTTTAATAAAACTTCTACCTCTGAATTGCCAATCTTCCCTTTTCCGAGCTTTAATCCTTTTGCATCGTGGGATGCGTCAGAAGCATCTGCTCCTGGTATTCCGGGTGAAGAACCACCTGTTCCATATTCATTTTTCAGGAACTCAGCTGCATCTTTCATATCATGATGTTCCATGAAATACTCATAGATTCGGTTACGTCCTCCTGCAGTAATGCCGCCTCTTCTTAACACTGCGTCAATTTCATCCTGTGTGATAAAGGATAGTGCCGGACGTTCGACCGTAAATTTCTGGTCTACCCAGGAACGCTCCCTCTGAAGATCCTGAAAGCGTTGGAAATATTCCGGATTATGCTGAATCTCCCAGCGGTGATAATCTCCCGGATTCTCATCCATATATTTCTGCAGCCATTCAAAACGATAGACAATCGCATCTGCTTCCTCTTGATCTGTCCATGCTCCACTCACTACATCCTGCCAGTCTGAATATGATTGTTTCTTTTCCCAGTTTCTGCAAGTATCCCGAAAATGAAGTGCAAGAAGATTGGTCATTTCTTCCTGCTCCTGTTCAATGGCATTATTGGAAATCAAATTATCCACGTAATTTCCATCCTCATACATATCCCGAATTCTGTTCGCTGCTTCTTCCCACGTAACCATGCGGTCAAAGTTTCTTCTGGCAGAGTCCCCTCGCCGGATACGGATACCATCATTGTCATACCAGATACTGATTTTCTGATCATCTATGGTAAATCCTTTGCCACCAGTTCCATATTCATCTTTCAGAAAACTCCGCATTTCTTCATTATCCAGACCTTCAATCAGTCTTGCTGTAATATGAAACAGTGTATTTTTCTGTCCGCTTCCCGTGCGGAGAATATCATTTACCACTTCATCGGAAATAAGAAAAGCGGCAGGCTGTTCTAATGCAGCTGCCGCTTTTCTTATTTCCCCTAACTGTTCCTCTTCTGTTGGGAACAGGCTTAACTGTAAATAATCTCCTGAATCACCAGTTCCTCTGCCTGTGCTTTGATCTGGTTCATGTGTCTGGTCCACGCCATTGTGTCTGCCATCTTGTCCGGTGCCGGATCTTTCTCCAGAAGTTCGTTCATCAGGTTGTCTACTCTCTGTCTTGCCTGACTGTCGATCTCCATCAGATGACTGTCCAGACGGTTCTGCAGTGTCAGAATGTTGAACCTCGCCACCTTGTGATTTCTCAGATACTCTTTCCTCATCATTCCATATTTCCCGATCGTTCCTCTCGTCTCTTCCAGGCTGATATTTGGAATCTGATACTCTCCGTTCTGGCTGTAAGTGATCTCTCTCATTGACTATTTCCTCCTTATTTTCATCTTTATTGCTAACATTCTTTTTGATACTTTCACGAATTAACGTGTTAAATTCATTATAAACTACTTCTTTTTCTTTTGCAACCGTTTTCAGGTCATTTTCCAGATCCTTCAGCACATATCGTCCAATCTGCATCAGGACTGGTCTGCTGATCTCGTTGACTGCACTTCCCAGATGTCCTAATACTTTCAGCTGATTGAAGTCCGTAATATGCCGAAAATCCTCTGCATCCAGATATTCCTGTACATCCAGTCCACACCTGTTTAGTAATACATACCAGACACTATTGGTCATCAGTTCCCGGAATTCTACTTCCTGATTCTGTTCGTCCAGTTCTTCCAAAAATGTCCCTGTCACATCCAGTCTCAGTTCTTCCAATGCATCTGGAAGCCATTCCTGCATACTCTCCTTCGCTGCCTGATGCAGACTTTCAGCAAGCCCTCCTTCTGTATCTTCCAGTGATAACTGCTCCTGCAGATAATCTGCAACCAGTTGTTCACCTTCCATTGGAAGATTCCATAACTGTGGATCTTTTCCCAGATTCCGCACTTTATAAGTGTCCTGCACATCAAATACATACCGAAGTTTTGTTTTTGGTCCGGAAGTATTGTCAATCAAGGCAATCCCCTTGGATCCCTTTTTTATCCAGCGGTACATCTTCTGATTCCAGATTTCCATGGATGCTACGGCAGTTGCTTCCGGTCGCTGTGCATAAATTAAAAGCTGTTCTGGAAAAGTGTATTTGTACAGTCTGGATGAAGTGTTTAGGAACCGCATCCATTCCTGCGGACTGGCAGCTACATCTTTTGCCACCTCTTCCGTCAGCTGTTCCATTGCATATAATTTATTTGCCATGTGCTACTCCTTTTCATAAAATCAGGGACTGCTTAGTACAGTCCCCTTAAAATCATCGTTGTTTCTCTTTATAATGCTGCGGCAAGATCTTTTGACTTATTCTTTGGCACTTTGTCTGCCTCTTTTGCCTTGATCTCTGCCTTGGCTTTTTCCAGTCTTCCATGGATTCCACCTTTTACTTCCGCTTTTTCGGCTGCTTTTTCTTTCTCCAAACGTGCTTCCCTACGCTCAGCATTTTCCATTACTGCGGTCTTTTTATCACAGAACTGAACCTTATCCGAAAGCTGTTCCTGTCTTTCCACCTGTGTCTCATTGACTTCCTGTACCATCGCATTTAATTCCGGAACCTGAAAAATGCCGTTATCAGGAAGAATCAGCACTTCATGAATGGAAGATGGGATGACAAAGTAATCACTTCCCAGGCATTCCCCAATCTGTTTACGAATATCTTCCTGCAGTAACAGGGAAGCTCCATTCATCTTAGCTTTGTTTGTCAGACAGAACATTGGGTTTTCCATGGCTTCCATATCCATTTTTTCATTCAGCAGGTTTTCTGGTTCTTCACCAAAAATCATAGATTTGATAATCTCATTCATATCCATAAGTGTGACACCACGTTTTCGGTCTGCCACCATCGCATTCGCTTGAATCTGTTCGGCAGATACTCCCCACTCGTTCATCAGAGAAACAGTTACCGGAATACTGCTGATCCCTTCTCCATTTTCCTCCAGATTTACTGCATAATAAGCTGCAAAATCTCCGTGTTCTGTGACTACTTTATCTGCAAGAAGATCGGTATTCCATTCCTTATCACAAATTCTCATCTGTAATTTGTCCTTCATCTTTTCATAATCCAGAATATCTGGAACTCCCATATCAAAAAATTCTGCTTTTCCCTGTGCCTCAATACGCATATCAGCCACATCGCCAACACAAGAGTCTACATCTTTTCCATGGATATATTCCTGGTAGAGGGAATCCAGATAGACTGTCGGTACGATTCTCTGATCTCCGTTTGGAATCGTAATACCTGTCAACTTCAAACCGTTGTTTTTTTCTACTTCCTGAAGTTTAATTTCTGCGTCCTTATAAGACTCTGGCAGATACTCCTTTACATTGTCTTTGACATATTCATAAAATTCTTTTCTGTTCATCATACGCTTTTACCCCTTTCTGATCATGTGATGGTTCATTCTTTTTCTGCTGACCATCTGCTCGGCTTTCTTCTGATAAGCCATCATTCTCTTTACTGTTTTCTCCTGGTTTTTTCGTGCTTCCTGTCTTTTTTCCATTGCTTTCATCATAGTTTTCTGTTCCTTTCTGTGATTTTTTTGTATGAAAAAGGGAGCCTCACATAGAAGCTCCCAATCATAACCGTTGGTTTTAGTTTCCTTATTTCCTTTTCCTGCTGATATAAAGTCCTGCCATACCTCCTGTGGAGATTACAAGAAGCAAGATTGGCAGCCAGATATTCGTGCTGTCACCTGTTTTCGGTGCGTTTGATACCTTTGTCTCTTCATTGGACTGTGGTATATCCGGTGTGTTCGGTGTTTCTGGAACTTCCGGTTTCTCATTTGTCAGATTAAAGGTAACTTCTACAACCGGTGTACTGTCATCTGCATAGGCAAATGTCACTTCATGCTTGGTCTGATCCAGTGTGTATCCGTCCAGTGTTTTTGTTTCCACCAGATAATACTTGATTGCTGTATCATATTTGCCGTTCTTAAATGTGGCAATCTCATACAGCTTACTTTCTGCATGACCGGCAGCGTCTGTCTTTAAGGTTTCCAGTACCTTTCCTTTGCTGTCACGGAGTTCAAATTCTACCCCTTTCAGCAGTTCTCCTGATGATTTATCTGTCTTATTGAGAATCACTTTTCCCTTGGCAGTGTCATCTTTCATAGCTACTTTCTGGATCTCTCCAGTATCCTTTACTTCAAAACTAACATCCGATGTCAGAAGATATCCTTTCGGTGCCTGCTCTTCACGTAAGGTATATTTACCGATTGGAAGTTTTTCGATATAGTGTGCTTCCTCTGTGGAAGTCCAGCTCTCTACTACCTGATCATCCTCATCGAGAATTGTCAGTTTCGCACCTGGAATCTCAGTTTCTCCTGTGATATCAGTCTTACTGATCTCTACTTTTGTCACATCATCTTTCATCTCATGCTTCTGAACCTCTGCTGTATTCTCTACTGTGAAAGTAATACTTTCTGCAGTGACATATCCATCTGCCGGTTTTGTCTCTGTCATGGTGTATTTCTTACCAACAACCAGTTCTTTGATCACATGGGATTCTTCCGTAGAAGTCCATTCATCTACTGTATTGCCATCTGAATCCGTTACTTTCAGGTGTGCACCTGGAAGTTCTTTACCTGTTGTCAGGTCTGTTTTGGACAGCTCCACTGTGGTTGGCTGATTTTCAAAAGTAAAGTCGTAGCTTACTTCTGCCTGGTCTTCTCCGGCATATTCAAAGGTAAATTCCTGTACTTCTTCTGTTGTAACAAATCCGTCCGGCGCAAAGATTTCTTTCACATAGTATTTTCCATCTACCGGAAGATCTGCCGTAAAAGTAATCTGTCCTTTTTCATCCGTTACTCGCTGCTCGATCAGACTGTCTTTCTCAAGGAGTACCTCGCCCTTTGCATTTTTGATATCTTCACTGGTGTAAAGACCGAAGACACCACCTGCAAGGACACGGTCTGTATCTTTTTCTTTCTTCACAACCGTAACCTTTACTTTCTGACGGGCATTCTGCCATTTCTCATCATAAGTAATGACTGGTGTGTCCTGATCACGGTAGGAAAGATCAACATATCTCGGCTCTTTATCCAGCACATAACCATGGGCTGTTTTTACTTCCTTCACATAGTACTTGCCAGCCGGTAGATCTCCCATCTGTGCAATACCATTGGAATCCGTAGTAATGGTTCCTACTTTTTCATCTGCTTTGAAATAATCTTCACTGACACCATCTGCCGCTTTGATATCTTCCGCAGCAAATACATCGAAAGTTACATCTGTAAGACTTCCAGTTACATATTCAAAGAGATGCTCCACAGTACCTTTTACATTGTCCAGAAGTGTCACTTTATCCAAAAACTCTCCATTTTTGTTGATGATCAGAAGTCCTGTCGGTACTTCATCTTTCATCTCTACTTTCTGAATATCTGCGGTATCTTCCAGCGTGAACTTCACATCCGTTGCTTTCAGATAACCATAAGGTGCCATTTCCTCACGAAGTGTGTATTCCTCTCCAACTGTCAGTCGTTTGATCACATGTGGCTGATCTTTTACAGAAATCCACTGATCCACAACATTTCCTTCTTTATCAAGAACGGTGAGTTTTGCCCCATCCAGTTCCACACCTGTTGTTACATCAGATTTCGTGATTTCTACTGTTGTCGGCTGGTTCTTTTTCACTGTTTTCAGTTTTACTGTCTTCACATCCTGTCCCTGGTAAGAAGCATCCAGATTCAGAATTTCATCAGAGGATACAAATCCCGCCGGTGCTTTTAACTCTTTCACATAATACTGTCCAAGTGGCAGATCCAGCGTACATGCTGCAAGACCATCATTATCAGAAGTCATTTTCTGTAAGAGTGTATCTGCTTTCACAATCACTTTTCCATCTGCCTTGATATCCTCTTTGTTATAGATACCAAAGACAGCCCCTGCTACGGTTGTACCATTTTCTGCATCCTGTTTTTCTACCTGGATTACAACTTTCTGGCGGTCATCGCCAACAGTCACTTCCTGTTCGATTACAGGTGTATCCTGATCTGCATAGACAAATGCGACATCCGATCTGTCATGGTTCAGGACAAATCCTTCCGGTGCAGTCTTTTCTACTACATAGTAAGAACCAAGCGGCAGATTATCAGCAACTGCTTTTCCGTCTTCCCCGGTCGTTACCGTTGTTACCAGTGCATCTTTTGCATAGATCAGCTGTCTGTTTCCGTTTTCATCTTTCTGATAATCCGGTGTATAGATATTTTCAGCTGCATAGACATGAAATGATGCACCCTTCAGGTATCTTTCTTCATAAACAAAGTCCTTTTTAAATCCGGTCAGCATCTCACCTTTTTTATAGATCGTCAGCTTTCCTTTTACCGGATGGTTCTCGTAGTCTACCGTAATAATGGCATCTCCGCTCTCAGAATCCATCTGGTATGCTGTATTTGCATCCACCGCAATCTCTACATAGTTCTTATTGATTGTGTACCCTTCCGGTGCGTTGACTTCCTCAATCCGGTAATGTCCGATCTTCAGATTCTTCGGCATGATCAGATATCCCTGGCTGTCCGTAAAATAGGACTTGTGAGTAGTTGTCACTGGGTAAGTTGTTACCTGCTCCACATACTTCTTGTTGTCCAGGTCATATACCTTAAATTCTGTTCCTGCAATCAGGACGGATTTCTTTGTTTCATCGTCTTTTTTCACGATTTTCAGTTTTGCCTTAAACTCTTCATCCAGAAGCACTCGCCAGATCTGTGGCTCATTTGGATGATGCTCTGTGATATTCACTTCAAAATCATCAACTGGCTTGTAATTGTGCGGTGTTGTTGTCTCACGCACGATATAGCTTCCAAATGATAATGGAATACTGCAGGCATAACCTTTTTCATCTGTGAAAATCTCAGTTGCTCCATTTTCTCCACTCACTACAGGTTTTGCAGAATCAAAGTCGTAGCTTCCATCTGCTTTCTTTGTAAGGGAAGATTTCAGATAAACTGTGAATCCCGCTCCGGATAACAGATCTGCATCGGTCTTTCCATTGTTGGCTGCTTTGATGATCTGAAATGGCTGCTTGATGACCTGCTCACTGGAAGTGCATTCTCTTTTTACTTCTGCTGTCATATCTCCTTCATAACTACACGTAAGATCATGCTCTTCTGTATCTGCCAGGTATCCGGTCGGCGGTGTAATCTCTTTGATATAATATTTGCCAAGATACAAGCCATTTACAGAAGCCTGTCCTTTGTCATCTGTTGTAAGAGAAGCTACCTGTTCTCCTGCTTTATAAATAGTTCCGGTTGCTCCGTCCGGATGCACGATATCTTCACGGGCATACAGTCCATAAACTGCACTTTTCAATGTGGCATCTCCCTGCGGTACTGCTTTTCCTGTCTCTTTATCCACTTTATAAAGATTGATCTTTGCTGTCACACGGTCATTGCTGAAAGTATGGGCAAAAGATACGGTTGCTTCTTTATCATTAGTGTAAGAAAACTTGAACGTATACACATCTTCTGTATTTCTTACATAGCCTTCCGGTGCCTGATCTTCTTTTACAGAATAGGAGTATCCAATCGGCAGGTCTGCTGTGAATTTGGCAGTTCCGTCTGCACCAGTAGTTGCTTTCTCAATCAGCGTTCCTTTTTTCACAACAACGGTTCCGTCTGCATTTCTGATATCATCGGATGCATACAGAGCAAAAATACCGCCTTTCAGTGGTTTCTTGGCGTCTTTATCCTGTTTTACTACGGAAACATCTGCTTTCTGTCTCTCGTTGTTAAAAGTCACATCTGCAAATACAACTTCTTTATTCTGACCAGCATAAGTCAGAGTCACTGACTTTTCTTCGCTGCCGTTATAGAAAGAGTCCGGTGCTTTTGTTTCTTTTACCACGTAGGTTCCAAGATGCAGGTTTTTCAGTGTGACAGAACCATTCTCACCTGTTGTCAGGTTTTCTTTTACAAGGTCACCTTTGCTGTACACTTTTGTGCCATAAGCTGTTACGATATCTGCCCCGGCATATACGTTATACACTGCATTTTTCTGTCTGCGGTTTTCATACTGAAATACCGTTCCATTTTCACTGACATCTGCTCCTGTCAGAACCTGTCCTTCTTTATAAATGGTAAGCTCTGCCAGCTGTTCTTTATTTTCCACGGTTACAGCTGAGGTCTTACTTGCTAGCAGTTTTACATTTGTTGCCGTTGCATTTACTACATATCCCTGTGGTGCTGTGATCTCTTTCAGATAAACAGTATCCTGTGTCTTGATGATCGTAACAGAAGATTTTCCATTCTTATCTGTTGCCGGCATCTGAGTGATCAGCTTTGTACAAGCCTCATCGCTGTATACACCGAATACTGCACCTGCAAGATTAACATCCACTGTATCGTCTTTCTTTACGATTTCGATCGTAGCCTGTTCAATCCAGGACACCTTTAAGCTTACATATTTTTCATCAGCGACACCTTCTCCAAACACAAATGCCAAGTCCTGAACACTTGCATTCGTAGTCAGTTTATATGCTGAATAATCTTTTGTAATACTACCCTTCATTTTTGCAGAAAAAGTAGCACTTACATCTTTTGTCTGTGTCAGAGGCGCTGAAAGATAAAACGTGGTTCCTCCTCCAATTGTTACGCTTGCACCTGCCGCACTTACATTTCCAGTAGATACATTATGGAGCTTCACTCCCTTTGGTAAGTCCATTGTGATTTTCTGCTGGGAAGATGCATTGAACTTAATGTTCTCCGTTCTCTGAACATTTCCATCTACATAAGCTTTTACATTCGGTTTGGAAAATGACATCGCTACATCTGGTATTTCCGGCTTATTTACACAATAACTATAGAGTTCTTTTGCCAAAGCCTCGCCTGTAGCATTTGTTCCATAGAATGCATCACTGCTTCCATTGGCATATGATGCAGCCATGTGAATAATGATGAATCTTTTTCCTTCTGAGAAATCCGTGTGTTTATTCGCAAAAAAGCTTTCGCTCCCTGCGGCATCTGTGCCGTAATAACACACTTTTGCTAACGCCTGATTGTCTCCAATTTTTGTGATTGTATAATTTCCAGATCCTGGTCCTGGTTTTGCCGGCTGTACACAATACGCAGTTGCTCTGACGCTTCCGTAGCTGATATAGTACGGCTCTGTCAGATAGGTTCCAAGATTATAATCTGCATATCTATACAGAGGTCCTTTTTCGATTGTTACCTGCTGTGTACTTCTTGCTGAATAAGCCGAAACTGCTTCAAATGTTGCAATCTCTCCCTCTTCCATAGAATCAAGATCCACACCTTTGTCTCCTGCCTGTTCCAAAACATCGTGAAGCTCTAACCCTGATTCTTCATCATAGGTATCCTGATTCTGTGCCTGCTCTACTAAATCATCAAATTCATCAGCATCAATATCGGTAATTTCCGAGTCTGATTCTGACTCCTCCGCTTCCTCTGTCTGCTGTTCACTGCCAGCTGTTTCGGATTCGGTTACTGCTTCACTCCCTGCAGTTTCTGTCTGCGTTTCTGTTTCTTTCTCACGCACAATCAGCTTTCGGCTGATCTGATACTTCGGATGCTCCTGATTTACCGGTTCCACATAATAGACCGCTTTGTAAGTGTCCGCATGATCTGTCGTAAAATCCTCATCCTTGTCGTTCTTTGCTTCCCCGAATGTGACTTTGACCTTGTTATCATCCTTGATTTCCAGTCCTGTGTAATCTGATTTCACATCAAATACACTGCCTGTTTCGATTTCATAATCTTTGGCAGTCACCACCTCATCTTCATCCAGAAGGTCTTTCACTTCCTCATAAAGTGGCGGTTTTTCCTCTGGCTGAATCTCCGCTGCATATGCAGTCATCGGAGATAACACGGTACTAAGCATTGTCATGCCTGCCAGCAAGCCAGATACTACTTTTCTAAAATTACCTTTTTTCTTCATGCTAAAGTCCTCTCTTTCATAATAATTGTATTAAAACAGACAGTCCTTGGACTGCCTGCAATACACTACTTATCGTTGTGAAAAATCAGATTGAACTGCACATTCCCCTCGCCGGGATCAACCATTTCCACAGTTGCTTCATACTGTCTCCCTGTTTTTCTGGATACCAGATCCTTATAATGGATTTTTCCTTTAGACAGGAACTTCTTTGCTGCCGCCTTATCCATCTTTTTCCCCTGGCTTGCAAGGAATTTATCATTCTTCCACAAGGTAAAAGCACAGTTCCGGTCAGAACAGTAAAAGTTTACTTTTCCTTCCCTGACATCAGCTCCACAGCGGGGACATTTGCCAATGACTTCTCCTTTTGCCTTTCCCTGAAACTGCCCTTTCTTTTCTTCTGAAATACCCTGATATCTGGCAACCAGTTCCTGCATCAGCTCTGTAATCCCATTTAGGAATTCATCTGCTGTCTCTGTATTCTGGGCAATGTGATTCAATGCCATTTCCCACTCTGCTGTCATCTTCGGGGATTTAATCTCATCCGGCAGAACCGTAATCAGTATATTGCCATCATCTGTCGGCACCAGATTTTTCTTTTCCCTTTTCACAAAACCAGACTGAATCAGTTTTTCAATGATGGCTGCCCTTGTTGCCGGAGTACCAAGTCCTTTCTTTTCCGTATCTTCGGTCAGTTCTTCATTTCCTGCACGTTCCATCGCAGAAAGCAGGGTATCTTCTGTATACTGTTTCGGTGGCTGTGTAAAATGCTCCGATACAAAAGAATCACAAGGGCCGTAATGCTTGCCATCCCAGATATCCAGCTCCGGCTCTTCTTTCTCAATCTTTACGCCAAAGAACTGTTTCCATTTATTTTCGATTGCCTTGAATCCTTCCTGCTTTGTTTTCTTTGCCGTGAGATAAAACGTATGATAATTACAGGTAATCTGGCATTTATGACTCTCATAAATATAAGGATCTGCAGTTGCTGTCAGCACCCTGGCACTGATCAGATACAAAATCTTGCGGTTTCGCTCTTTCAGTTCACCAATATCTGCTTTGACTACTTCCATGGTTGGGATAATCGCATGGTGATCAGATACTTTCTTTGAATTTAATACCTTACTAACGTCCGACTGATATTCCAGGCCTTCAGCATAAGGCATTTTCCCAAGTAACATCTGAATCAGAGTTTCTGTGCTTTCTCCCATCTCATCTGTCAGATACTGGCTGTCTGTTCTCGGATAAGTGACAAGCTTCTGCTCATACATCTCCTGCACGGCATCCAATGTCTGCTGTGCGGTATAGCCAAACATTCTGTTAGCTTCCCTCTGCAGGGTGGTCAGATCATAAAGCTTCGGAGGGCGGACTGTTTTCTCTTTCACATCATCCTTTTCCACTTCGCACATCCGCTCCAGGCAGTCCGCAGCCACTTTATCTGCATCCTCTTTTTTCTGAAAATGCTCTGTAACTGCATCCATATCGTCAAACTTGATATGAGCCATATAATATTTTTCTTTGGTAAATTCCTTGATCTTCTGATTTCGATCCACAATCATGGCAAGTGTTGGTGTCTGCACTCTTCCGACTTTCAGATTCTGGTTATACAGAACGGAAAAAAGACGGCTCGCATTGATTCCCACCAGCCAGTCTGCCTTTGCCCTGCAAAGTGCTGACTGATAGAGACTGTCATAACACGAACCGTCTTTTAATGACGCAAATCCATCTTTAATTGCCTGTTCCTCCATGGAAGAGATCCAGAGCCGCTTCATCGGCTTTTTGCATCCTGCCTGCTCATACACCAGACGAAAGATTAACTCTCCTTCACGTCCTGCATCAGTAGCACAGATCACTTCATCTATATTGGAATCTCTCATCAGTTTTTTCAAGATTCCGTACTGCTTCTTTGTTCCATCCAAAACCTTGTGTCTCCAGCATTCCGGCACAATCGGCAGATCTTCATATCTCCATTTTTTATATTTTTCATCGTATTCCGATGCATCGCATAATCCAACCAGATGTCCTACGCACCAGGAAACGATATAACCGTTTCCCTCCACGTAGCCATCTTTTCTTGTTCTGGCTCCAAGCACGGAAGCCAGTGCCATCGCAACCGATGGCTTTTCTGCAATCACTAATTTCATTTACTCCTGCTCCTCTTCTTCATCTTCCAGTACATCATCATTAAAATCTTCATCTCTCAGGATTTCCGGTTCTGCACTTTCTTCCTGCTCATCTGCATCGTCTACTTCCCGTTTTTCTGACTCTGAATCTTCGGATTCATCTTCATCCTCTTCCATCTCATCTTCGTCATCATATTCATGCTTTGGTTTATAGACTTTGAAATAATATCCTCCTGCCGCAGCTCCGACTGCAACCAGTGCAATCAAAAGATACGTTCCGAATGGACTTTTATCTTCTGGCATCTGGATTTCATCCTCTACCTTATCTTTCTCAGCTGACTCTGTCGTTTCCGGTTTTTCTTCCTCTGCTTTTTTCTCTGGTTCTGCATAAACCGTATCCACTTCCGGAAGTGTCACTGAATCAGAAAGTGTGAAGTTCATCAGATCTTTCTCACTGACTTCGGTAAGGAAATACACATTATCCTGAGATTTTGAATTGTCAATAATCAGATAGAAAATCTTACCACTCTTAGTTGAAATGGTATAAAACTCTTTTGTGCCTTCCGTGGCTGTTTTAGTAACAGAATCTGCTGTCTCGCCTTCTTTATTAAGCTGTTCCTCAATACCTGTTACTGTTCGATCATCCACGGTTCCTTTTGCATCTGTCGGCTCAGAAGCCTGTGCATCCTGCGGAAGCGGTGAAGTCGTTGTTTTCTCAGTCCCCGTTGCATCTGCACTGGTCGTAGTTGCCATTGCGCCATTACTGTCACTGGATGTTTTCTGTTTCTCTGCCTGCTTCTTTGCCCATTCATAATAAGGATTCTGCAGTACATACTTCTCAGAAGTATTTCCGGCACCATCTGTTACCGTGATTTCAATCTGTTTTGTTATAAAATCTTTCTGTGTCAGTTGCACTCTCAGCATTCCATCCTTCAGATCTGTATAAGTGGTGCCATTAACTGTTACCGCAGTAATCCCTGATACTGTATCATTCCCCTGAATCGTCAGCACACCATCTGTCAGGGAAGCAGAGAGTGTCGGTTTTTCCGTGTCATAACACTTAATAGAGCGATTCTGCTCATAGACCTTCCCCTCACCATCTGTCACACGCACATACACTGTCTGATTTCCAGTGATCGTGATAGTTCCGCTTCCGGTTACATCCTGCCAGTTTCCATCTTTTCCTGCTTTTGCTTCAATCTTTGCTATTGAGAAACCTTCCGGCATATGACTGGCATCTACCGTAACAGCAATGCTTGTTTCTCCCTGTTTCCATCCATCCGGTTTCTCAATCGTAATCGCAGGTGTGGTATTCTCAGCTGCATAAGCAGTCTGTGTCTGCAACATAGGCGATGTCAGGCAAAGAATCGTTGTTGCCGCAAGCAATCCTTTTTTTACGCTATTTTTAGATTTCTTCTGTTTCATCTTCTCTAAATTCATCATCAGACCTTGTTTCCTCCTTCTGTATTTCTACCCTGCCGGGCAGTTCATTTTTCATTCTCTTTTTGAAAGCTTCCAATTCTGGAATGCTCATATCCATTGCACGGATAATTCTTACAATTTCCAGATTTTCCGCTTCTGTTTTTGCAATCTCCGCAGCCTTGAACCGCTTTAAATCTGCTTCATATCTGGCTTTGGATGCTTCCATTTTTTCCTTGGCTTTCTCATAATCCGCCGTTGCTTTTTCAAGACTTTTCATCGCTTCTCCTTTCCGGACGGCTGTTACACCGCCCTTTTCCTTACCATCGTCCAAATCCATAAAAATGGCTCTGCCAATAAGGTGAATTGATGGACGTGTACTGCACTGGATGACCGCAATGGATCATCTGACCATTACCCACATAAATTCCAATGTGCGTTACCGGAACTCCTGCATCATAAGTGCCTGTAAAAAAGATCAAATCTCCCGGCTGTGCTTCTGACTGAGATACCGGCGTGCAGATGTCATACAGTCCCTGTGCAGTCAATCTTCCTGTATTCCTTACACCAGAGTTTGTCAGGCAGTAACTTACAAATCCAGAACAATCAAATCCACTTGGAGAATATCCACCCCACACATACGGTGTTCCTAGATATCTCGCTGCTTCGTTCAACAAACGCTGTGCCGCTTCACTGGTGTATTCATTGCCGCCAAAGCCTGCCCCTTCTCCAGTTTCCAGATAAAAGATCGGGTTTAAGCGCTCTCCATTTTTCAAAAGTTCAATATGAAGATGGCTTCCTGTAGAATTTCCAGTATTTCCTACAAGACCTATCTCATCACCTTTCGTGACGGATACACCTGCAGATACACTCCGGCTGCTTAAATGTGCATACCGCAGTTCATAGCCTTTACTGTCCTTGATCACAACATAATTGCCATAGCTGTCGTTATAAGCAGAAGTTGTAACCGTTCCGGTCAGCCCTGCCATTACTTTTGTTCCCTCCGGCGCTCCGATATCCATACCATTATGAAGCTGATTTGCTCCTGAAATTGGATGAATCCGATATCCATAATAGCTTGTCACACTGGAATACCAGTTAAAATCAACCGGTGTCGCAAACATCTGTAAATTACCTTTCGTATCGTTATAGGCACTGAACAGTTCTTTCTGGAAAAATCCCAGCCTGTCCTGACAGATCGACATCAGATTTCCGCTGTTTAAGGTGACATTCAGCACATCTACATCTCTTGTCCTGGTCACTTCCACTTCCTGGCTTCCATTATCATCTGCCAGATAGCATTCCCAGGTCTTATGACCATGTGCGGATGCTGCCGCATGACTGTCATAATAGACATCAAACTGTACACCGTATCTTGCGAAAGCTCCGGTATCTTCTACCGTATATTCGACTCCATTCATGACCACCTTTGTTCCCATTGGAACAAACGGATTGGAAGCATCTACTGCTAAGGTATGATTGGCTGTTGGATATGCTCCACTGGCAGTCGGTCCTCCACTCCAAATACCACAACAGATTGGACAGTTACAATATCCGCTTGTTACAACCTGTCCCAAAGATTCTCCAACTCTTACAGTTGCTGTCTCTGTCACAGTCTCATTGACTGCTTCTGTTTCTAACCGATACTGCAATGCAAAAAGAGCATCCAGTTCTGGCTTTACCTGTTCAAAGGTAAATTCTTCATACTTTGCTGACAAATAACTGATCAGGATAAACGGATCATGCTCAATAGGTCCGATGTTATATCGGTATTCCTCATGTCCCGGTTCTTCAGATTCCATGTTGTTGATCCGCTCCTGCAGATTAGCTTCCAGCTGTGTGTAATACAGTTCCGCTTCCCGGATTGCCTGATCCGATGACAGATAACTGGTTCCGGTATAAGTGATCACATTTTGTAAAAACACTGCAGAACAAGACGTGACATTCGTTATGATCAGAAACATCAATCCGATCAGAACTGCTACACTGATATACACCTTCCGGTTTTCTTTAAAGAAGTTGGTGACCTTACCGCCAATCTTCTTAATATAATCAATCGTACCTTTTGTAGCTGTTCCTACTGTCTGTTCACTTCGCTTCGCTTTGGCATAATCCCGTTTGATCTGTTGCTTCTGAATCTGTTTTTTCAGTTTCTTCTGCTCCTGACGGGTTGCCGCCTGTGTCTGTTTCTCTTCCTGTCTTTCAAGTCTGCTTCTTTTTCTGGATGCCCTCTGTTTCCTGCGTCTGGCACTTCTCTGTTCCAGCCGGTAAACACCTTCGCCGCTTTCTTCTAACTTATGGGCACCTTCTACCGCCGCATTATCGTCTTCATTTTTGCTGATCTCACGGTGCAATGCTGCGGAAGTTGCACTTCCTGCTTTCTTGGCAACAGAAGTTTTTTCTGTTTTCACAGATTCCCCTTCGCCAAACTTCAAGCGGGATTTCTTCTTTCCAGGAGCTTCCCCTTCATTTGCCCGATAGACCTGTGCCTTCTTGGAATGCTGCTTAGCTTCCTTTTTCTTTTTTGCTTCCTCATAAGAAAACCTTTTGGCTTTTTCCTTCTGTTTTTGATGGCGGAAATTGACTCCATCCGTATCCATCTGGTTCAATTTCTCCATATCTTTGTCATTTTTCACAGAAGCACCAGTTTCCTCATAAGCAAATTTCAAACGCTGTTTTTGTTTTGGCTTTTTGCTGCCGCCGGTCTGATTTCTCCGGCTGTCTCCTCTGTTTTCTGATAAATCAGCACGTTTTTCTTTCAGTCTCCCTGACTGTCCGGCTTCAGATTTTTCTGCAAGTCTGGATTCTTTTTCGACTTCAGCACGAATCCTTTTCCGGTTTTGCTGCTTTCTATTTTGTCCAAAATCCTCACTTTGCTTCTCTGTCCGTATCAGTTCCGGTGCATCTCTGGATTTTTGCACAGAAGGACGAATATTTTTCCCACTCCGTTCAGACTGGCGGGAAGACTTATCCACAAGGCTTAATTCTTTTTCCCCCTGTTTTCCTCCCATCTGCACATCACTGGCACGGTTACTGACACGAACAGAAGATTTATCCGTCAGGTTTTCTTCCACCAGACCATCCTTGGTCATCTTCTGGACTTTCTTATCCCTGACTTTCATTCTCTGTTCTGCCACTACTTACTCCTCCTTCTTCGGATACCCTTTCCCTGCCTGTAATAAACAGAGAAAAGCGATGCCAAAAACAGCACCGCCACTAAAAGTTAATACATATGAAATTGCTCGTAACATTGTTTTCTCCTTTGATTTAACCTGCTTCAGAAGTTTCCTCCAAGCGGGTTGTCATGATTTTATAGAGGGAATTCTTCGGAAATCTGTCTACGAATGGGATAATGACATTTCCATAGAACAGAAGTCCTTCACCCTCATTACTGTTGGTTACATAGGACAGCTGGGTTGGTGAGATATTCAGCTGTTTTGCCAGAATCTGCCTGTCTCCGGAAGCCTGGTTGAGCATATAAATAAAATCTGAATTTTCAAATATATTCTCAATTTCCCTGGAAGACAGCAAATCCTTGATATTCTGTGTTATCTGATTGTTATTATCAGGCGGCTTTTTATCCACCTCTCTGGGGCTTTCGCCCATTTTCATCAGCGTGTCATTTCACGCTCAGCATAGCATATCTTTTTACCACGATTATATCGTACCGGCTGGCAATGCGGCCTCTTGGAGCTGTTATATTCTGCTTATGCAGGTTCAAGCTCTATGCGTTGCGTGTGGCTATTCTATTATGAATAGCCTTCCACTCGGATTAGGTCGCTACCCCTTTCCCGTTTTTTTCCGCATTGATACTTCTGACTTACTTGCCGGTTTCAGTCAGAACGGCGATAGTTTGCACTTTAAGCGACTAACAAGTAACAAACCAGTTCACCAGTTGGAATACCTCCCCATTTACGGAACCGCTTCCAAATTTCCACACTGTAAGCTGCTGTCTGCTCTTCTTTTAATAGAAGATGGAATTCATCCACATAGTAACGAGTAGATTTATGAGCGGAACGATTGATAGTCACTCGGTTCCATACCTGGTCCTGCACAATCAACATCCCGATCTTTTTCAGCTGTTTTCCAAGCTCTTTGATATCAAACAAACGATACGATTGTTGATATCTACATTTGTGCGATGATTAAATACATTCAGGGAGCCTGTAACATAAATCTCCAATGAAGTTGCAAGACGCTGTGCTTCCGGCTCTTCCTGTTTCCGCAACAGATTATATAAATCCTCCAGGATTGGCATCTTCTCCGGCACTGGATCGGCAAGATATTCCTGATATACTAACCGTACACAGCGGTCAATGATGGTCTTTTCTACCGGCTCCAGTCCGTTCTTTCCTCCAACAATCAGCTCACACAAAGACAGAATAAAATCTGCTTTCAGTGACAGTGGATTATCTTCCTCGGAATAGTTCAGGTTCAGATCCATTGGATTGATATACTGGTCAGATACTGGCGAAACCCGAACTACCTGCCCATGCAGTGCCTGCACAAGTGCCGAATATTCGGCTTCTGGATCGCAGACGATGATATCATCTTCTGTGATCAGGAAGCAGTTTGTAATTTCTCTCTTTGCTGAGAAGGACTTACCGGAACCTGGTGTACCAAGAATCAGTCCATTCGGGTTCTTCAAACGTTTCCGATCAACCATGATCATGTTGTTGGATAATGCATTCAATCCATAATAAAGAGCTTCCCCTTCCTGAAACAGTTCCTGTGTCGTAAATGGCACGAAAATCGCTGTTGAAGATGTGGTAAGCCCTCTCTGAATTTCAATTCGATTGACTCCCAGTGGAATACAGGACATGAGTGCTGCTTCCTGCTGATAATCCAGTTGTTTTAAAGAACAGTTATATTTCTGTGCAATTCCCTGCACCTGGAAAATATTGTTATCCAGTTTCTGACGCTTCCTTGCGGTATTCATCACCAGAACCGTTACAAGGAACATCCTCTCATTTCTAGACTGCAGATCTTCCAACAGGTTCTTCGCCTCTTCTCCATAAGTCACAAGGTCCGATGGAAGCACGTCCATATCATAACCGGAACGTACTGCTCGCTTCTGCTCTTCAATCTTCATCTTATCCAGATCTGAAATCTTACTCTTGATCATCTTGATCGCAGAACTCTGGTCAATGGACTGGATATGAATGTTAACATTGATGCTGTCATCCACATCCAGGAAGTCTGCAAGCATCCGGTCTGTCAGCTCCGGTGCAAGAATCTGCAGGTAACTCACACTCCCCATCGTTCTTCCCATCAAAAATGTCTGATTCTTGGAAAAGTTAAAGGAAGTCGGTGCAATAAAATCTTTGGTCTTTAATCCGGTTTCCGGCAGCATCTTATACTGGAACTTAAATGGTTCGATCCGATCCTGGTTGAACACATGATACATAATCTCCAGCCTTTCCAAACCATTCAGGGAATGTGCCTGTGCTCCCAGAACCTTAAAATTGTTTAAGATATCTGTTTCGATTCTTTCAAGCCTCGGTCTTGCCACCTTCAGGTTTTCTGCTTCGATTCCAAAAGTGATATACTTTGTCTTCACCAGACCATTATTTCCTTTGGAAAGCTGATTTTTCAGCATTGTTCGGTACTCTTCACGAATGGCATTGAAGTCATCGTTCTGATCCGGAATATCAATACTTTTTTCAAATTCTGCCACATCCACCTGCTGATTGATAAAGGACAGCTGCACACTGATGGAAGAATCAAAGTAATTTAAGAAATCACAGTAATTTTCAAATATCGTGGTTTTATCCTCATTTAAAGCAAGCTGATAGTTGATGTCATAAAACTGAATCGTCTTAGAGAAAAAGGTCTTTGTCACCTGGCAGATACCATCCTGCAGCATCCGAATATACGGAATACTCTGCTGTGCAGTTGTAGGAATGTTTTTCTGTTTCCTGCGGTCCCGTTCCTGCTTCTTCCTACGCTTTTCCTGTTCTCTTTCTTTTCTGCTTTTTTTGTTTCTTCTTTCCTGACGGTTTCTTTTTTCCGCTAGGGACAGACGCTCCTGCTGAGCCTCCTGCTTTGTCTTTTTTGCCATCCGGCACACCCTCCTTTTTTACAAGGGTGGAAATCTCCTGATAAAAATTTTCTGTCTTATATGGTCTTACTGCCGGACAGATAAACTTCTGTCGAATGATATTTGCCACCACTTTTTCAAATGGAAGCCCGTCTTTTTCATACATTGCCATGAAGAAAAATGGAAGCATGATCGTTACCATCAGGATGGCTGCGATACTGGAACCGATTGGTTTTCTCATGAACAGATAAAACGGAATTCCCACTACTGCGGCAAGTGAAAAGAAAATCAACTGCCGTTTTGTCAGATTTAACGCTACTTTTGTTTTGACCTTGGTAAGATCTTTTGGTACTGGTACATACGCCATGGTATGCGCTCCTTTCCTGCCCGTTAGTGGGCATTAAATATCGATTTGCTAAGGCTTCCGGTCTTGAATAATGAAAATGCAAGAATCACGGTATAAGCCGCTACTGAAAACATTGCTGCATGAAGGTCACTGGATATGGTCATTGCATTTACTAAAACTGCATAAATTCCCACACAGACCATCATGAAGAATCCCTGAAATGCCAGTGCGAACAAGCCTTTTAAATAGTTGTTTCCGATATTGCCCCATTCCTTATTGGTCATAGTGGCAAACGGAATTGGTGCTATGGAAGTGTAAAGGTAAATCTCAATCATCCTGCCATACAAGATTACCGTAATGATAATTGACAGAATGTGCATGGTAACACTGATCAACATCGTTTCCATGGATAGCAGGAACAAATCCCCTAACTCCATATCCTCCAGGGCATCCACAATCCGTGTAATTGCTTCTGTTGCATCCACCGCAGTGTTTCCTGATATCACCCCGGCGGCATTGTTGACCACATGCTGGCCAACATCAAAGACCGCCATCGTGATATTGAACGTATTTGTCACCAGATAAATGGCTACATACGCTTTGAAGATCCAGAGGAAAATGTTATAAGTCTCAAATTCATGGAAATTGTTTTTCTGTGTTACCATCGTGATCAATTCATAGCACAGGACAAAGGTGATGATCAGTCCCGCAATGGGGACAATCACCGTTTGGGATATATTCTGAATCAGATTAAAATCCCTGCATTCCATCCCTGCGGTGTCTGTCCCACCTGCCCGGCTATGGTTCCCACCTGCTCATTGACAGACGTGAACATGTTATCCAAACTTGACTTGATAAGCCCGATCAGGATATCCTTTATCGCTTCCGTAATTCTCTCAATGATGGTGTTCATCTACCACTCCTCTTAAGAGAACAATGTTGCCAGCTGTGGAATCAGGGTAGTTCCCAGCAGCATGATTCCGGCACCAGCCATCAGCTGTTTGATGCCCTGGCTCTTTACTGATGTGCGATAAAGAAGTAATAGAAGTGTAAAAAATTTTGCCGTTCCTATCCGGCACTTGCGCATTGTGTCGGATAGGTCGGGCGGTTATTCGGGCAAGTCCA